>CAQVQZ010000034.1:9287-14586 GCA_948902155.1 uncultured Oscillibacter sp. | reverse complement strand
TTTTCGCTGTCTCTCTTCTCGCTGCTATTCTTGTTTGGATTGCTTGAGTTTGAAGGCACCCTCTAGTCTATGCTTCTCAGGAGGAAATGTTGCCTGTCAGAATTTCCAAAGAGCCGTCACAGGCTCATCCGGTAGATGTTCACAATGTCCTCCACGCTGAGGGGGACGTAGGTGTGGTCGAAACCGGCCGTGCGGGCCTTCCGGGCCATCTCTTCGAAGTGCTCCGGGCCGATGCCCAGCTCTCCCAGCCCCGCCGGGAGGCCCAGGGAGCTGAAGAACGCCCGGGTCTTCTCAATGGACTGCTCCGCCAGCTCGCGGGGCGGCAGGCTCTTGTCCAGGCCCCAGACCTCTGCGCCGTAGCGGGCGAAGCGGCCCTCCGTCTTCTCGCTGAGGACGTAGCGCATCCAGTTGGGGGTCAGGACCGCCAGGCCCACGCCGTGGGTGATGTCGTAGAAGGCGGAAAGCTCGTGCTCCATCCGGTGGACGCTCCAGTTGACGGGCTTGCCCATGCTCAAAAAACCGTTGATGGCCCAGGAGGAGTTCCACATCAGGTTTGCACGGGCCTCGTAGTCCTCCGGGGTCTTCAGGGCAATGGGGCCGTAGTGGACGCAGGAGCAGAGGATGGCCTCCGCCAGGCTGTCCGCCAGATAGGAGGTCTCTTCGGCGCTGAAATAGTTCTCAAAGGTGTGGGACATCATGTCCGCCACCCCCGCCGCCGTCTGGGACGCGGGGAGGGTATAGGTGTACGTGGGGTCCAAAATGGACACGGCGGGGTAGCAGCAGGGGGCGGAGAAGGACTCCTTCTCATTGGTATCCGGGTTGCTCATCACGGAGATGCAGTCCATCTCGGAGCCGGTGGCCGACATGGTCAGCACCGTGAAGAGGGGCAGGGCCCGCTCCGGCGCCGCCTTCTTGGCGGAGAAATCCCAGGGGTCGCCGTCGTACAGCGCGCCGGCGGCCACGCACTTGGCGCAGTCGATGACGCTGCCGCCCCCCAGGGCCAGCACGCCGTCCAGCCCCTGCTCCCGGCAGAGGCGGACGCCCTCCCGGACCGAGGCGATCCGGGGATTGGGCTCCACGCCGGGAAGCTCGGCCCAAGAAATGCCGTGCTCTTTCAGCTGGGAGACCGCTGCGTCAAAAACGCCGTTTCTCTTGACGCTGCCGCCGCCGTAAACCACCAGAACTTTATGCGCCCGGGCAGCGATTTCCCCGCCCAGCTTTTTGATTTGGCCCTCCCCAAAGTGGACCACCGTGGGAATCGCGCAGGTGAAATTCTTCATAAACAAGCCCCTTTTCCCGTCAGGCTCTCAGGCGTACAGCCGCTTCACCGCCGCCTTGGCCTCGTACAGAATCTTTTCCGCATCCAGGGTCAAAAATTCGCCGTTCTCATAGAGAATTTTCCCGTCCACCATGGTCATGACCACGTCGCTGCCCTGGGCGGAGTAGACCGCCAGGGCCAGGGGATCCAGATTGGGAACCATATGGGGCTTCGTCAGGTCCAGGGCGATGATGTCCGCCTTTTTCCCGGTCTCCAAGGCCCCGGTGTCCTCCCGGCCCTGGAGGCGGGCCCCGTTCCGGGTGGCCATGGCCAAAAGCTGAGCGGGCTTCAAGATGGTGGGGTCCCGGTGGAAGCCGTTGTGGAGGACGGCGGCCAGGTGCAGCTCCTCCATCATGTTCAGGTTGTTGTTGCTGGCCGCGCCGTCGGTTCCAAGGGTGACGTTCAGCCCCAAGTCCAGCATCCTCTGGATGGGGGCGAAGCCGCTGCCCAGCTTCATGTTGCTGGTGGGGTTGTGGATGGGGCTGACGCCCTTTTCCAGCATCAGGGCCATGTCTTCCTCCGTCACAAAGACGCAGTGGGCCGCAGATGTGGGGTTGTCGAAAGTCCCCAGGTCATAGAACCACTTCGCCGGGGTCTTGCCGTACTTCGCCACGCACTCGTCGTGCTCCTTCTTCGTCTCGGACAGGTGGACCTGCATCCGGCCTCCCAGGGACTTGCAGTCCGCGCTGTAGGGGCCCACGATGTGGTCAAAGCAGGTGTACTCGGCGTGGATGGCGAAGTCGATGCGGACCCGGCCCTCCGCCGCGCCGTGGAAGTCCTTGAAGAGCTGAATGGACTCTTTGGCCCGGAAGTTTTCAGCGTATGCCTCGTCCTTGTTGAAGCACTGGACCGGGCGGCTGATGTTGGCCTTGATGCCGCAGAGGACGGCGTTCTCCACGGCGGTACGGGGCTCGAAATACATGTCGGAGTAGCTGGTGGTGCCGGTGGCGATCATCTCCAGCAGGGCCAGGTTGTTGCCCGCCTTGATGTCCTCCGCCGTCAGCTTGTCCTCGATGGGCATGACCTTTCCGAACAGCCAGTCCTGGAGGTTCAGGTCGCTGCCCACGCCCCGGAGCAGCACCATGGGGCTGTGGCCGTGGCAGTTGACGAGGCCGGGGAGCAGCATCCGGCCGCTCATGTCCTTCTCCAGGTCATAGGCGGCCTGGGGCTTCTCCGTCCCGATGTAGTCGATGACGGAGCCGTCGACGCCCAGATAGGCGTTCTCCAGGCAGCGGAACCCCGCCCCCCCGGCGGCCAGGATGTCGCAGTGTTTCAGCAGCAGTTTCATAATCAAATCCCCACTTTATCTTAGTTTGGCAGTCTCTTGCGTGCAGTTTTGGAATCAAATCCTCCGGATGACCTTCATCAGGTATTCGCTGAAATCCTGAGCGATCATGTTTGCCGTCTCGTCCACCTCGGCGTCGGAGAGGGGGCGGTCCAGCACTCCCGCCGCCATGTTCGTCATGACGGACAGCCCCAGCACCGGCAGGCCGCAGTGGGCCGCAGTCAGGGCCTCCGTGACGGTGGACATGCCCACCGCGTCCGCCCCCAGGAACCGCGCCGCCCGAATCTCCGCCGGGGTCTCGAACTGGGGGCCGGGAAAAAACATATACGTCCCCTCGTGGACCCGGAGGGCCGAATCCGCCGCGCAGTCCAGGGCCAGGCGGCGCAGCTCCGGGGAATAGGCCCGGGACATGTCGAAGAACCGGGGGCCGAAGGCGTCCGCGTTGGGGCCCCGGAGAGGGCTATCCCCGTTGAGCTTGATGTGGTCCGCGATCACCATCACGTCTCCGGGACGGTAGGCGGTGTTGACGGCCCCGGCGGCGTTGGTGAGGACGGCCGCCTTCACGCCCAGCAGCTTCAGGACCCGGATGGGGATCACCAGCTCCTCGAAGGAATAGCCCTCGTAGGAGTGGAAGCGGCCCGACATGCAGACTACTTTTCGACCCGCCGCCGTGCCGAAGATCAGCTTCCCGGCGTGGGAGGCGACGGTGGAGAGGAGGAAGTTGGGAATGTCCGCGTAGTCCACCGCCATCGGGTCCTCGATGGAGTCCGCGAAGGGGCCCAGGCAGGAGCCCAGGATGATGGCCAGCTCCGGGGTGAAGTCCACCTTTTTCCGGAGGTAAGCGGCGCTTTTTTCAAAGTATTCGCTGGTGTAGATCATGGCGCACCTCGCTTGGGGAAGCGGGCGGCGGCGCCCGCTTCTTGGTTTGGAAAGTCTTTCCTCAGCATTTTATCACAGGCCGGGCGGGGTGTCAATCGAGAGGGGGCGGCTATCGGCTATCGGCGGTCCGCATGCGGGTGTTCTGCCGGTAGGAATGCGAATGTAGGGGCTGTGGAACCATCGGCAGACTGTCCGCATTTGGGATACCTTACATGAAAAACACATTTGGACCATTCCCCAGCCGGGCCGGGGCTGGACAAGCGGCGGCGGATATGGTATTTTGATACCAATACGAGCGCCCCGCCTTCCAAGCATTCAAGCCAGGTCCGGCGGGACGGAACGGGAGGACGTTATGACCATTCAGGAAATGAGAGAGTCCGTCTGCCGCTGGTCCAGGCAGTGCTACGCCGAGCGGCTCTTCGCCGGGACCAGCGGCAACCTCAGCGTGTTCGACCGGGAGCGGGGCGTGATGGTCATCACCCCTACCTCCGTCCCCTATGAGAACATCGCCCCCGGGGACATGGTGGTCCTCCGGACGGACGGCCAGGTGCTGGAGGGAAATTATAGGCCCTCCTCCGAATGGCGGATGCACGCCGCTGTCTACGAGGCAAAGCCGGAGGTTTCCGCCCTCATCCACACCCACTCCCCCTACGCCACCGCCTTCGCCGTCAACAACCGGGAGATTCCCGTCATCCTCATCGAGATGGTGGCCTTCCTGGGCGGCGGCGTGCCCCTGGCGGGCTTCGCCACGCCGGGCACCCGGAACGTGGGCGACCAGGCCGTGAAAGCCCTGGGGGACCGGGGCGGCTGCCTCCTGGCCAACCACGGCGTGCTGGCCGTGGGCGGCAGTCTGGAACAGGCCCACCTGCGGGCCGTGTACATCGAGGACGCCGCCAAAATCTGCTCCATCGCCCTGCGCAACGGGCCCATCGTCACCATGAGCGGCGAGCAGATCGCCGCCATGAAGCAGGGCTGAAAGGAGGACGCGTTATGGTAAGAGCCGACGAGGGCGTGGGCTTCCTGCTCCGCTATGAAAACGTGGCCTGGTACGAGGACGGCGCGGTGCGCATCCTGGACCGGCGGATCTATCCCGTCCGGGTGGAGTATGTCTCCTGCCGCCGCCACGAGGAGGTGGCCCGGGCCATCGCCGATATGGTGACCCAGAGCGGCGGGCCCTATCTGGCGGCGGCGATGGGCATGGCCCTGGCCGCTTACGAGGCACGGGACCTGCCGGAGGCCGGGCTGCTGGCCCATTTGGAAAAGGCCGCTTACACCCTCTCCCACGCCCGCCCTACCACCCAGGCGAAGATGTCCCGCGTCACCGAGCGGGCCCTGCACGCCGCAAAGGACGCCCTGGCGGCGGGGAGGACGGACCTGGTGGAGGCCCTCCGGGAGAACGCCGTGAACCAGATCAACGAGAACTATATCCGCTACACCGTCATTGGGAAGCTGCTGGCGGACAAGATTCCCCAGGGGGGAACCATCATGACCCAGTGCTTTGCCGAGACGGTGGTCGGCACCATGCTCCGGGAGTGCCGGAAGCAGGGGAATCCGGTGAAGGTCATTTGTCCCGAGACCCGGCCCTACTTCCAGGGGGCCAGGCTCACCGCCAGCGTGGCCTGCGACATGGGCTTTGACGTGACGGTGATCACCGACAACATGCCGGGCTATGTGATGCAAAAAAAGCAGGTGGACCTCTTCACCTCCGCCGCCGACGTCATCACCCTGGACGGCCACATCATCAACAAGGTGGGCACCTTCCAGATCGCCCTGGCGGCCAGCTACTGGGGCATCCCCTACTACGTCACCGGCTCCCC
>CAQVQZ010000034.1:0-9277 GCA_948902155.1 uncultured Oscillibacter sp. | reverse complement strand
CCAGCCACCCGGACCTGGCCTCCGTGGTGATTGAGGAGCGGGACCCCCTGCTGGTCATGGACGCCATGGGGACCCGGACCACCATGGAGGGCGTCAAGGGCTACTACCCCGCCTTCGACGTCACGCCGCCGAAGCTCTGCGACGGCGTTATCACCGAGAAGGGCGTCTTCTCTCCCTTCGACCTCCGGCGGTACTTTCAGGAACCCGGCGCGTGACGATTGCGTTGAAAACCGGAGCGCTCCCCTGGGAAGGGCTTTCCTTCCGGGGGAGCGCTCCGGTTTCTATGATTTCCCTTCCAAATTTGTCGGATTTCTTGATTTTGAGGGGTTTGGGCACTTGCTATTTCCAAAATCTTGCTGTATAATATTGGAAAAAGACGCGAGGGTTTTCACAGGCTGCCCCGGAGCCGGTTCGCGTTCCGGCCTCCGCGGAACTGAAAAGGCGGTGAATCAAGATGATGATTTCAACAAAAGGGCGTTACGCGCTTCGGCTGATGATCGATATCGCCGAGCACCAGAAGGAGGGGTATATCCGCCTCCGGGATGTGGCAAAGCGCCAGGGCATCTCCGAGAAGTATCTGGAGATCATTGTCCGCGCTCTGGTGCAGCAGGAGTACCTCACCGGCGTCCGGGGCAAGGGCGGCGGCTACCGGCTCAGCCTGGAACCGGAGGAATACAACATCCGCCGGCTCTTGGAGGCCGCCGAGGGACCTCTGGCTCCCGTCCTCTGCCTGGCGGACCCCCAGGACTGCCCCCGGATGGACGACTGTCCCACCCTGCCCCTCTGGCGGGGGCTGGACAAAGTGATCAACGAGTATCTGGACAGCTTCACCCTGGAGGACCTTCTGGACCACTCCCGGCCCAGCGTCCTCTCCGGCTTTTGTCCTTTGATGGACGCGCCGGGGTATTCCCAATAGCCTGTTTCCTTAATTTAATAATCGACGGCGCATGGATGAAAATCCATGCGCCGCTTGTTTGTTTGAAACGTTTTTGTCAGGCTTTTCTCATTCCGCAGCCGGGACCGGGGGCGTCCAGTAATGCTGGTTGTACAGGTCCGTAAACCGATACGTCGCCCGCGTCACGCCCACCAGGGGGACGTCGCTCACCGTCAGGGCCTCTTCCGTCACTGTCAGGGGGTCGCCCAGGAGATAGCTGTCCTGGTACTCCCCTTCGTAGCTGTAGTAGTCGCAGATAAACTCCAGCACGTCCCCCGGCTGGAGCTCCGCGCCGCTCTTGGCCACCGTGTCGGTCTGCCCCTCCGTGTACACCGTCCGCACGCCGGACACGAAGCCCTGGGGGTGCTCGTTGTCGAAGCACAGCAGCAGCTCCGCCCGCTCGCCGTTCAGCAGCACCGGCACCCGGCCCGTGATGGCGTACTCCGTTCCGTCGTCCACGGTGGCCGTGTGGTAATACGCCACCGGCTGGCCCTCGATGGCCAGCCACGCGCCGTCGTTCACGCCCAGCAGTCCGCCGTCCTGGTCGAAGTCAAACACCGTATCCAGGCCCAGGTCGATATAGCCCTCGCCGTCGTCATAGAACACGTTCAGCTCCAGGTCCTGGACCAGGGACCACGCGCCCTCCGTCAGGCGGATGACCGGCGTGCCGTCGCCGTTCTCCTGCCAGAGCAGGGATTCCGACGGAAAACGGTGCTCCGTCAGATACGCCGCCGTCTCCTCCTCGCTCAGCGCGCCGCCGTCCAGGAAGGCCGTATTCTCCCGGTCCAGGCCCGCGACGCGGCCAAAGCCGCCGCCCAAAAAGCCGCTCAGCAGCTGGGCGATCTCGTCGGACCCTCCGGCGCTGCCCGCCAAGCTGCCCAGCAGGGACGGCAGCGGCGACGTGGTTCCGCCGGACACCGCCTGTCCGCTGACCTCCAGGTTTGCGAAGGCCCGGATGCACTGGATGTAACCGTCGTCCATCCCGATCTGCCGGTAGGTCGACGCCGCCCGGTCCACGGTGGAGGACTTCCGGTAGGGGAAGTAAATGGACACGCCGTAGGCGTTGGTCATGTTCGAGGATGTACGGTTGTACTTCACCGCCCCCAGCAGCACGTCCGCCAGGGCCTTGCCCTCCGCCGTGCCCAGGTTCCGGGCCAGATGCACCAGGTCCACCTGGTCGATGCGGCTGGACTGGGCAAACTCCCGGGCTCCGCTCCGGGCGTTGGAGACGGTCTGATACTGCTTGTTCTTCAGCAGCTTGGACGTGGCCCCGGAGAAGTCCGCCAGGGCCTTGGGCAGCGTGGACTCCAGCTCCGCCAGGTCGATCACCGACAGGGTGGTCAGCTGGCCGGGGCACTTCGCCGCGCAGGTGTCCACGAAGCCGTCCACGATGCTCCGCCCCACCTCCAGCGTCGGCTGGGACAGGTCCTTTCCGAAGCTCGTCAGCCAGTCCGTATAGTACCAGCCCACGCCGGGCTCCGTCTCCTCGGAGGCAATGAGGTAATCCGCGTACCGGGTCAGGGTCAGGGCCGTCTCCGCCGTGGCCATCAGGCAGGCGTCGAAGCCGATGAAGTCGAACTTCACCCCCGCGTCCGCCAGGGCGCTGTCCACCCCCGCCAGGGTCATGGAGCCGCTGGAGGCGAACTTTTCATCGTAGCCGTAGCCGCTGACGGACCCGCCGCCGTGGTCCCAGAGAATCAGCTCATAGCGGCTGGCCGGGTAATTCTTGGCGCACCACTTGATGTAGCCCGAGAGAGTCTTCGGGTCCGTCATGGACACGCTGCCCAGGTCCTTCCGCAGGCTCACCAGCTTCCCGTCCCGGACCTGCCAGATCTGGTTCGTGGAGCTGCTCACCACGTTGTTTTTCCACGCCTTGCAGCCGCCGGTGTACACCAGCAGGTTCAAGTCGCTGCCAAAGCGGGCGTTCAGCATCTCCTGGAGGTCCGCCGTGCCCATGCCGCTGCGGGACTCCAGGTCCGTGCCGCACATGTAGACCATGATGGTGGCGGTGTCCCGCCCGTTCCCCAGCAGGGAGGTATACCGGGCCCTGGCCTGGGGGGACACGCTCTCGTCCAGCCGTCCGGTGTTGGGCTGGCCCTCCCAGCCGGAGGATATGCTGCCGCCCCCCAGTCCGCCCAGGACGGAGGCCCAGTCCATGCCGCCGCTCTGGGACGGCTGGGCCGTCTGGGCGGGCGGGGCCGGCGCGGAGCTGCCGGGGGCCGCGCCCTGGCCGCCCAGCAGGGCGGTGAGGCCGCCTCCGCCGCCCAGCAGGGCCACCAGCAGCAGCAAAATCAGCTTCATCCCGCCGCCGCCCCGGCTTCCGCCGCTGCGCTGCCCGCCGCTCTGGGGCGGCTTCCCGCCTCCATAGCCTCCGGCATTGCCTGCCGGGCCGGTTCCCAGGCCCTGGCCCCGTTTCTCGACTGTCTTGCCCGGCCCGGTCACATGGCGCTCCCGGCCCCGGGGACGATGATTCTCCACGGTTCTTCACCCTTCCGTTTTTTTGTTTCTACTTGGATTCTATTTACAGCCAGGCCGTTCCCAGCAGCTCGTCCTTCCCCGCGCGGCCCATCAGCTCCGGGACCACCTCCCGGGCCTGACGGCCCTGGTACAGCACTTCATAGGCGCAGCGGCAGATGGGCATCTCCACCCCTTCCCGCTCCGCCAGTTGGCGGACGCTCTCGGCGGCGTAGTAGCCTTCCACCACCGCGCCCACCTCGTCCATGGCTTCCTTCACGCTCCTGCCCTGACCGATCAGCATCCCGGCCCGGTTGTTCCGGGAGTGGAGGGACGTACAGGTGACGATCAGGTCCCCCATGCCCGCCAGCCCGCCGAAGGTCCGCCGCTGGCCTCCCATGTGCTCCCCCAGGCGGGTGATCTCCGCCATGGCCCGGGTCATCAGCAGGGCCTTCGTGTTGTCCTGGAAGCCCATGCCGGCGCAAATGCCGCAGCACAGGGCGATCACGTTTTTCAGCGCCGCCGCCAGCTCCACGCCGATCACGTCGTAGCTGGTGTACACCCGGAAGTTCTCGTTCATAAACGCCTTCTGCACCAGCCGCGCCGCCTCCCGGCCGGAGCTGGCCGCCACGCAGCCCGTGGGCAGGCGCAGGCCCACCTCCTCCGCGTGGGACGGGCCCGACAGCACCGCGACGCCGCCCCGCCAGCCCGCCTCTCCCGCGGACTCCCGGAGGACCTGGCTCATGCGCAGGTTCGTGTCCCGCTCCACGCCCTTGGACACGCTCACCAGCACAGTCTCCGGGCCCAGATAGGGCCCGATTTTCTTCCCCGTGGCCCGGACCGCAAAGGACGGCGGCGCGCTCACCGCCAGCTCCGCCCCCCGGAGGCACGCCAGGTCCCCGGTGATCTTCAGATCCTCCGGCAGGGGCACGCCTTTCAGCAGCGGATTCTCCCGCGTCCGGGCCATCTCCTCCGCCTTCGCCGGGTTCCGGGACCAGAGGGTCACGTCGTGCCCGTTGTCCAGCAGGACCAGGGCCAGGGCCGTGCCCCAGCCGCCGGCGCCCAACACCACTGTTTTCATGAACCGCCCTCCTTTTTCTTATGGAAGCTCAGCTTCCGCTCCGTGCCGTGGAGCAGCCGCTCCGCGTTGCCCCGGTGCTGCCAGACCACCAGCCCTCCCAGGAGGAAGGCCAGCGCTATAATGACCCAGTTCGGCCCCTCCGTGCCGGGGTGGAAAATCCAGGTGGCAAAGAGGAAGCTGGCCCCGGCCCACAGGGAGCCCAGGGAGACGTACCGCGTCACAATCACCAGAATCAGAAAGCCCCCCCAGACCACCAGTGCGACGCGCCAGTCGATCATAATCGCGATGGTCCCGCCGGAAAGGATGCCCTTGCCGCCCTTGAAGTGGAACATGCAGGGGAACATGTGGCCCAGCAGGCAGAACAGGGCCGCCCAATACTTGCCCAGGACAAACCAGGGCTCCGCCCCGTGGCTGATTACACTGCCAAAAATCCATGAGCCGATCAGCAGGGCCGCAATGGCCTTGACCACATCCAGCAAAATGACTGCCAGCGTCAGCGGCCCGCCAAAGGTCCGGTGGAAATTCGTCAGCCCCGCATTGCCGCTGCCGTGGGTGCGGACGTCGTCCCGGAGGATATACTTGGACACAATCACCGCGCCGTTGAAGCAGCCGCAGAAATAGGCGGCCACAGCCACCAGCAACGCGTAAAGGGACACGGTCCGAACCAGCGCTCCCACGCTGCCCAGCTCCTGCTCCAGCCAGAAAACGCAGTCATACAATGCCTCCATGCTCAAACCTCCTTGTCGCTCTTCTGCCGGATGGAGATGCGGATAGGCGTTCCCTCCAGGCCGAAGGTATTGCGGATGCAGTTCTCCAGATACCGCTGGTAGGAAAAGTGAAACAGCCGGGAATCGTTGCAGAAGATGACGTAATGGGGCGGCTTGACCCCCACCTGGGTCATATAATAGATTTTCAGCCGCCGCCCCTTGTCCGTGGGAGGCTGGACGCGGGTCTGGGCGTCCACCAGGACCTCGTTCAGCATCCCCGTGGTGATGCGGGTGGCCGCCTGGTTGCTGACGTAGTCGATGAGCTCAAAGAGCCGGTCCACCCGCTGGCCGGTCTTGGCGGAGATGAAGAGGATGGGGGCGTAGGTCATAAAGCTCAGGCCCTTGCGCACGTCCTCCCGCATATGGTCCATGGTCTTGCCGTCCTTCTCTACCAGGTCCCACTTGTTGACGACGATGATGCTGGCCTTCCCCGCCTCGTGGGCCAGGCCCGCCACCTTGGTGTCCTGCTCCGTGACGCCCTCCGTGGCGTCGATCAGGATGAGGCACACGTCCGCCCGCTCGATGGCCATGGTGGCCCGGAGAACGCTGTACTTCTCGATGGCCTCCTCCACCTTGGATTTCCGCCGGAGGCCCGCCGTGTCGATGAAGACGAATTTCCCCTTGTCGTTCTCGAAGCGGGAATCGATGGCGTCCCGTGTGGTGCCCGCCACGTCGGAGACGATCACCCGCTCCTCCCCCAGAATCTTGTTCACCAGGGAGGACTTGCCCGCGTTGGGCTTGCCGATGACGGCCACCTTGATGGCGTCGTCCTCTTCCTCCTCCTCGTCCGCCGGGGGGAAGTATTGGAGGCAGGCGTCCAGCAGGTCCCCGGTGCCGTGGCCGTGGACGGCGGAGACGGCGATGGGGTCCCCCAGCCCCAGGTTATAGAACTCGTAGAAATCCGGGTCCGGGGCCCCGGTGGAGTCCATCTTGTTCACCGCCAGGACGATGGGCTTCCCGCTCCGCAGGAGCATGGCGGCCACCTCCTGGTCCGAGGCGGTGAGGCCCGTCCGAATGTCGGTCAAAAAGACGATGACCGTGGCCGTCTCGATGGCCGTCCGGGCCTGGTCCCGCATGAACTCCAGGATCTGGTTGTCCGTCCGGGGCTCGATGCCGCCGGTGTCCACCAGGGTAAAGGACCGGCCGCACCAGTCGGACTCGCCGTAAATGCGGTCCCGTGTGACGCCGGGGGTATCCTCGACGATGGACAGGCGTTTTCCGATGATCTTATTGAACAGCATGGACTTGCCCACATTGGGCCGGCCCACGATGGCGATGATAGGCTTCGGCATAGGCATCCCTCCCGGCGGCATCCTCGCCGCCCTGTTTTTTTGGAACATTTCAAACCAGTTTCATTATAACCGGGATGCGCCGATGGCGCAAGGGAAATCTTTCCGGAAACGGTCTTGTGTGCCGCCAATTTCCAAGTCCGCAGGCCCGTCAACATTTCCTCGGCACTCTTTTTTGGAATTTACTGTGAATTTCATCCGGCCCGGCTTGACCAATTGCCTATCGGGGGAGTATAATATATCAATTGAAATTATGCGACGAATGGAGGTTTTTCGATGGCGGGTCAGGAACGGAAGCCGGTGGCCCCTTTTTACGCCGTGGCGGCGCTCTGGCTGGCGGGCGGGCTGCTGCTGCCGCTGTACAGCGTTACGGCCGTCGCGCTGATGGCGGCGGTTTCGGCGGGGGTGTTCTTCGCCGTGAACAAGCTCTGCCGGGGCGGGGGCACTGTGGCCGGGGCGGAGGCGGCGAAACCGGCGGAGGCCCCGAAGCCGGAGGCCGCTCCCTCTACGGGGAATCCGGATTTGGACAAGATGCTCAAGGACGGGAAGCTGGCCCTCAGCGAGATGAAGCGGCTGGATGAGAACATCGCCGACCCCGGCGTCTCCGCCGACATCGTGCGGCTGAGCCAGGTGTCGGAGAAGATTTTCCAGGCGGTGAAGGACGACCCCTCCAAGCTGCCGCAGATTCGGAAGTTTATGGATTACTACCTGCCGACCACGCTGAAGCTGCTGAACGCCTACGACCGCATGAGCGGCACCGGGGTCTCCGGGGAGAACATCGACGGGACCAAGAATAAGGTGGAGGACATGATGAAAACGGTTGTCCGGGCCTTTGAGAAGCAGCTGGACGGGCTGTATGGAAGCGACGCGCTGGATATCTCCTCCGATATCAAGGTGATGGAAACTTTGCTGGCCCGGGAGGGGCTGACGGAGCCGGAGATGAAGGCCGATTCCGACCAGGACGGCGGGACGGACATCCGGCTGGAGCTGTGAGGAGGCCGGTATGGAGCGCTGGGACGAGTGGAGGCGGCGGAGCCGCCGGAGAGGGTATCTGCGGCTGTGCGTCAGCAGCGCCCTGGTCTGTGTGCTGCTGGCGGCGCTGCCGCTGGTCCGCCTGATACAGGGACAGCCGCTCTCCCGGAAGTTTTGGGAGCTGGGGCCGGTGCTGTTTCTGGTGTTTGCCGGAGGGGCGGCGCTGAACTACTGGCGCTGGAAGCACGTGGACGATTGAGACGCCGGGGGAAGCCTATGGAGGAAAACAAGAAAAAGCGGCGGATTCCACCCGCCGCCCTGGCGGCGCTCTGCGGGCTGTGTGCGGTGATCTGGCTGTACCTGGGCCTGTTCCGCTGGGAGGAGGACCGGCTTCTGGCCCTGTTCGTGGGAGTGATTTGGCTGGTTTCCGCCGCGGCCTGGGGAGTCCGGGCCTGGAGGGAAAGACCATGAGCCTGGTTATCGCGAACGCGGCTGTGTTCGCGCTGACCGGTGGATGAACATCAAGGAGGGTGCGCGATGAACTTCCTGTACGCCGCGTTTGCGCTGGGTTATGCCCTGCTGGGCCTTTGGATACTCTGGATCGGGCGGGAGGGCCCCCTGCCCTTTTGCGTCGTGATGGGCTTGCTTTTCCTGAGTCTGGCTGTTTTGCGCGGGTTTGACGCAGCTGGAGGAAAGAAAATAAAGGAGGATGAACCATGAAGAACCGAAATCCCGTTTATCTGTTTCTCTCCATTTTGGAGGGGATGCTGTCCGGGGGGTATTTCTATTTGGCGAAGAAGGAGCGGGACCCCCTGCACCTGCTGACCGGCTGCGTGTGGCTGGCGGTCTCCGTGTTCCACGGGCTGCTGGGCGCGGAGAAGGAGGAACACATTCTGTTGGTGGAGGAAGAAGACTATGAGTGACAACCTGACGCCGGAACTGACCCTGGACCCTGCCGCCGTGGCGGCCGTCCCCGCGCCGGAGCTGACTTTGGAGCCCGCGGCCACGCCCGCCGCTCCCGAGCCCGCGAAGCCGGAGGTCAAGCCTGTGGAATTGGACGATTCCATGCTCTCCGAGGCGGAGAAAAAGGCCGTGGAGGAGTTTTCCAAGAAAATCGACGTGATGGACTCCAACCTCATTTTGCAATACGGCGCGGCGGCGCAGAAGAACGTGGCGGGCTTCTCCGAAAGCGCCCTGAATTCCGTCCGGACCAAGGATTTGGGCGAGGTGGGCAAGTCCCTCTCCGAGCTGGTGGTGGAGCTGAAGGGCTTCGGCGAGGAGGAGGAGAAAAAGGGCTTCTTCGGCAAGTTCAAGAAGGCCGGGAACAAGCTGGAGGTCATGAAGGCCCAGTATTCCAAGGTCGAGACCAACGTGGACAAGATCGCCCGGGAGCTGGAACAGCATCAGGTGACCCTGCTCAAGGACGTGGCCATGTTCGACCAGATGTATGAGCTGAACCTGAAATACTACAAAGAGCTGACCATGTATATCCTGGCGGGGAAGAAGAAGCTGGCGGAGGTCCAGGCCAACGAGCTTCCCGCCCTCCGGGCCAAGGCCGAGCAGACCGGGGCCCAGGAGGACGCCCAGCGGTACAACGACCTGGTCCAGATGTGCGAACGCTTTGAGAAGAAGCTCCACGACCTGGAGCTCACCCGGATGATCTCCATCCAGATGGGGCCCCAGACCCGGCTGCTCCAGAACAACGACACGCTGATGGTGGAAAAAATCCAGTCCTCCCTGGTGAACACCATCCCCCTGTGGAAGAGCCAGATGGTGCTGG
>CAQVQZ010000033.1 GCA_948902155.1 uncultured Oscillibacter sp. | reverse complement strand
CCTTTGTTTATTTCGCTCTCACTGTTGATGCACTTATGTGAACACCACCTAGCAAGTATAGTTCCAAAAGGTCATCCACTCTTCTCAGCGGCTTTTAGGTGATAGCACTTCGGGCACTTTACCTTTCCACGGTAAGCAGCTTCTTCCTCCGTCATTTGGAGCTCAGCATTTTTGTTGCAGGTTGGAGTGCAGTGATAATATTTTGCGCGCATCATCGTCCAAACCTGTACGCCCGTCACGCTCCAGACTTCATAAACGGGTAAAGAAACTTCACACCACCATATTTTCTTATGCAGACTGCTCGCCCAAAACCGACCCTTAGCAGACAGCGTACAATCGATTTTCACTCCGGCTTTGGCCATATCGTAGATTATTTGTAAGTCTTCATGGCTCTCTGCCCACTGAATGTCTCCCAGCAAAACGCCGCCTTTGGTCCGGATAAATAAGAATGGCGTCCCGCCAGGACCTTCATTCGCTGATACGTTTAAAGGGCTTCCTTCCTGCAAACTATCTAAGGCTTTCTGCGCTTCCGGCTTTGCAACTCCTCGCGGTTTCATAGAAACGAAACCCTTGTCAATGCGAAATTCATGCTCCGGATTGAACTGACGGCCCTGAAAATAACCTGAGGATTTCAGGATGCGCTTGATGTACTCAATATCCGTGTTTTTTTGAGATTTAAAGATATCAAAAAATCCCATCAATCCGCAACTCCCGACATAGACAATATGAATTGATTTGTGGACGTCAGATTTTGCATGTCCCCATCATATGCGATCATCTTCATTGACCGGCTTTCTCTCTCCGGTACTGCTCCCGCATCGCAAACATATAGCGGCCAAACGCCTCCAAGCTGGCGAAGAACGGGATCGTATCCGGCGGCTTTTCCTGAAAGACGTTCGGAAGTCGCGGAGGCTCCGCTGCCGGTTCCGGAATGCCGTCGGCCTGCCGCTCGATCTGAGCGATGGTCAGCTCATCCCGATAAAAGTGGTTCTCCTCCAGGTGGCGGAGCTCGTGGGACAGCCGGTCCCTCTGCCGCTCCTCGCAAAAGAGCGTGTTGATGTAGATGGTGAAGGTCCCATCCCCATGGGAGGCAACGACCGACTCGCTGGCCATGTTGGGAAATTCTACGAAGCGCACCCAATAATCAATGCCCTCGTAATACATTATTTGCCTCCCTGCATTTCCTCGACCATCTTTACAATCGCCTCGATCTGGCTTTTGGTGGCGTTTTTCGTGACGGAGAAGAGGAGCCTCTTCTCCGGGCGGCTCCGCAGCTCGTCCAGGTATTCCCGCAGGTCATCGTCGATCACGTCAATGGCGGCGTTCCCATCCCCGGAAACGGGGGTGGGTTTTTCTTCGCCTAAGAGCTCGCTGGTAGTGACGCCTAGGTAGTTAGCAAGCATCTGGACCTTGGCAACTGACGGCGTTTGCCCGCGCACAATATCACTGAGAAAACTTCCGCCAACACCGCTTTCCTTGCAAGCATTCGTTGGCTTGATACCATTTTCAAGGCAAAGTCTCTTGACATTTTGTACAAAAATTTCCTTATTCATTATCAGGACTCCTTATTTAGAATTTGGGAATTACGTACAAAATATTGTATTACGTATCATTTCTCTTGACAATCCGTAATTACAGATTTATGATTAACCCATAGGTTGACACGATATCCAGCCCAACGGAAGAGGAAAAAGAGAATGCAAATAAGTTCTCTGCGGAATGCACCAGGAACAACAAGCGATTGACACAGATGATATCAAATCAACTTTATTTTACCATGGAACGGACGATAAATCAACACGCCGAGGGGGTGAAATTTTGAAAATTGGAGAACTCCGGCAGCGCTCCGGAATGTCCAAGACCCAGCTGGCCGACCGCCTGGGCGTGGACCTGTCCACGGTTTGCAAATGGGAATCCGGCGTGAACAAGCCCATGGCGGACACGCTCCTCAAGCTGGCGGACCTGTTGGGCTGCACCATTGACGAACTCTTTGGCCGAGATGAAAGGAGATGAACCCATGAACGCGAAATTTGAGATCGATCCCACCCTGCTGGACGAGGCGGTGGAGATCATGCGGGACGCGGAGGCGTACTACATCGCCGACGTCTGCGCCCTCTCCCGCATCGGAGACGACGCAAAAAAAGAGGCCCTGGAGCGGCTTGAAAAGGCCAAGACCGCCGAGGCCCTGCTGCATTTCTTCGGAACGCGCTGAAAGGAGTAAGCTATGCCCAGAGTAAAACTGCAAAAGCCCACGGAGGCGGAACGGCTGAGCACCATCGCGGAGGAGACGGGCAAGATCATCCGTATGGCGATGGCCCGGCAGGGAATCCCGTATGTCATTGACTTGGCGGCCCTGACCGGCATTGCGAACGCCACGCTGGGCGCGAAGTTCAAAAGCGGCAGCTGGACCCAGAGGGACCTGTGCAGGCTGGTGTCCGTTTTGAAAATCCCGCCGGACGAGGCGGTGCGGATGCTGGGAGTGCGGCTCCCGGAAAGGAAACTATCATGACGAACAAGGAGCGGCTGGAGCTGCGGGAGGCCGGAGCGCGGTGCATGAACGACATGAAGGCCCGCTTCGAAGAGGCCCTGGAAGAATCGGACCTGGAAGAAGTGAAATACTGGCTCCGCGAGTACAACGGCGGCGCCAAGGTCCTGGAGGCGCTGCGCCTGATCTCCTGCGAGGAGCACATCGCCCTCACTGACGAGATGTTCGACATCTGGACCGAAGCCAACCGCCGGAGGGCCTGTGAAGAGGAGGCTGTTTGACCGTGGGACCCGCAAAAAAAGACCGCCCGAAGGCTGGCACCTTCGAGCGGCCGCGTCCAGGGCTTGCGCCGGGAACTTCACGCAAGATTATTATATCAAATTCCCGGCAGAATGCAAGCCCCAATCTGGACGGGGGAGGGGGTGCCCTCCCCATGTCCGGATGGGAATTCATATTGACCGTAATCGGAGCCGCCTGGCTGACCGGCCAGCTGTTCCGGCTGATTGACTGGATCGAGAGGTGACAGCTGTTGGCAAAGCAGGATATGACCCAGGGGGGCCAGTTCGCGCTGATCCCCGCCGCCGTACTCTATGACGACCAGATTCCCGCCACGGCAAAGCTGCTCTACGGCGAGATCTACCGCCTCAGCCATGCCAACGGCTATTGCTACGCCAGCAACCGGGATTTCATGGAAATCCTCCGTTGCAGCGAAGCCACCGTCACCCGGCTGATCTCCGCCCTGGTAGACCGGGGTCACATCCGGGTGAAGATGATTCGGCGCTATGGGAGCAAGGGGGACATCACCCAGCGCCGTATTTTCTGCGGTCAGGAGCTGGCGAAAGAGGACCCGCCGGAGGGGGCGGAAGAGGGGGCGGAAGGTCCCCTCAAAAATGAGGACACGTCCCCTCAAAAATGCGGAGACGGTCCCCTCAAAAATGAGGACCATACTACTAAGAGTAATATATATAATAAACCCCCTATAGTCCCCCGTGAGATTTTTAATCTTTGCGCGGCTTACGCCGGGGAGGACGGGGAGCTGCTGGAGGCCATTTTGGGCCTTCTGGAAAACCGGGCGGCGGCGAAGAAGTCCCCGGTGAAGACCGCCCGGGCCATGAACGGCATCCTGCGCAAACTGGACAGGCTCTCGGGCGGGGACCGGGCGCTGAAGCTGGCCCTGCTGGACAAGGCCACCGTGTCCAATTGGCTGACGGTGTTCCCCCTGAGGCCGGACGAGCTGCCCGCCGGCGGCTCGGAGGGGGAGGAAGGAGTCACGTACATATGAGCGTCCTTGTGACGGAACTGGCCGCGGACGCCCAGATCAACGTCCTGGGCTCCATGCTGATTGACCCGGAAGTCGTCGGCCCCCTGCTTCACCGGCTCACGGCGGAGGACTTCATCGAAGGCCGGTACCGGAATATCTTCCTGGCCATCAAAAGGCTCCAGGGCCAGGGGAAGGAGCCGGACCCTCTGCTGGTGAACGACGCTCTGGGCGGGAACTATCGGGATATTCTGGCCCAGCTCATGGAGGTGACGCCCACCTCCGCAATGGCGGAGGAGTACGCCGACATCCTCCGCCGGGCCGCCCTGCAATACCATCTGGCGGAGCTGGGTGAGCAGCTGACGGCGGCGGCCTCCGCAGGCCTGGACGAGGCCCGGGCCGTGGCGGACAAGATCACCTCCCTGGCCTGCGAGAAGCCCGGCGTGCGGATCACGGACCTCCGCCAGTGCTATGAGGAGTTCCTGGACCGCCACGCCGACGGCAAGAAGCCCGCCTATTTCACCTGGGGCATTCCCGCCCTGGATGAACGCATCTACGTGGAGCCGGGGGACTTCACCGTCCTGGGCGGCTACCCCAGCGCGGGCAAGACGGCCCTGGCCCTGCAAATGTCCTTCCACATCGCGGAAAAGAAGCGGGTGGGCTATTTTTACTACGAGAACAACGACAGGAAGCTCTTCGACCGCCTGGTGGCCCTCAAGGCCAAGGTTCCCTTCGGGAAGATCAAGCGATTCGATCTCCAGGAGGAGGACTTTGAGCAGATCGTCGCGGTCCAGAACGCGCTGACGGCCCCGGCGCTGGAGTTCGTGGACGCCTCCGGCATGACGGCGGAGGACGTCCGGGCCATGGCTTTGAGCCGCCGCTATGAGCTGGTGGTGGTGGATTACCTCCAGAAAATCCCCGGCGCCCGGGGGCGGCGGGACCTCAGCGACGTCGAGCGGGTCAGCGAGGTCTCCGGGGACCTCCAAAACCTGGGCCGCCAGACCGGGACGGCGGTGCTGGCCTTGAGCCAACTCAGCCGCCCCAAGGTGGGCGGCGCGCCGGAGCCCGGCATGCACTCCTTCCGCCAGTCCGGGCAGATCGAGCAGGACGCGGACGTGGCGCTGCTGCTGTACAAGGAGCCCGGGAAGGACCAAAAGACCGCCCGGGTGCTGAAGATCGGCAAGAACAAGGAGGGCGAGGCGAATCTCGCCATGCGGATGTACTTTGACGGCGACACCCAGACCTTCAGCCGGGTATTCCCGGCTCCGGAGAGGGCCGAGCCGGAGAAGAAGCACCGGAAGGCCCAGGTCAGTTTCTGGGACGGCTGGAAGGAAGTCCCGGAAGAGGGGGACAACCCCTTCCCGGAAAAGTGAATGCCGCCCATGGGGCGGCTGAAAGGATACGCTTATGAAAACCATAGCGATCATGAACAACAAGGGCGGGGTCGGGAAGACCGTCACCGCCATCAACCTGGCGGATATCCTGGTCCGCGATTACCACAAGCGGGTGGTCCTGGCGGACTGCGACGGGCAGCTGAACCTGACCCGGTTCTTCTTCCCGGAGTTCAACCCGACGGACGGCGGCACCGTGGCGGAAGTCCTGACCGGGGAACACGAGCCTTATTGGGGAGAAAGCGTGATCGAGGTCTTTGAGGGCCTGGATATTCTCCCCGGCTCCCCGGCGCTGTATGACCTGGACCTGCTGGCCATCCGGGACGGCCTGGGGGATCCCCATGCCCTGAAACGCTTCTGCAAGGCCGCCGCCGAAGACAGCGAGACGGATTATTTCATCTTCGATTGCCCGCCGGGCTACACCCTGGCCAGCGTCTCAGCGCTGATCGCCGCGGACGAAGTGGTGGTCCCCATGCTGGTGGACGGGTTCAGCTTTGCCGGCATGATGGACATGAAGGACCAGCTGACAGGTCTCCAGCGGTCAGGGCCAAAGATCGCCGGGGTGTTGGTGACCCAGTGGCACAACAGCGAAGTGGTGCGCCAGGGCGAATCTTTGGTCCGGAGCCTGGGCGTCCCCGTGTTCAAGACGGCCATCCGGCGGACGGACAAGGTGCCGGAGAGCACCTTCGACCGCCAGCCCATTGTCCGCTACAGCCCCGGAAGCGCCGCCGCCCAGGATTACCGGCGCTGGGTCCGGGAGTATTTGGGGGAGGAGCTTGGGCATGAAAAAGGCATTTGATATTTCCAAGTACGCCTCCACCTTGAGCCAGTCCTCTCCGGCGGAGACACGGGACATCGAGACGATCACCGCCGAGATCATCCATCTGAAACAGGATGCCGGAAACGCCATTTTGGGAATTGGAGACCGGTTGATTGAGGCCAAAGCTATGCTGTCCCACGGGGAATGGCTGCCCTGGCTGGAGGACCGGGTGGAGTTTTCTGTACGCACGGCTAACAATTTCATGCGGCTGTCCAGAGAGTGGCGAAATTCGCAGGCGCTTGCGAATTTGGGGGCCACGAAAGCCTTGACGCTCCTGGCTTTGCCGCCGGAGGAGCGGGAGACGTTCATGGCGGAGAATCACATGGTCGACGGCGAGGAGAAAACCGTCATCGACATGACCTCCCGGGAGTTGGAAAAGGCCATCCGGGAGCGGGACGAGGCCCGGCAGGCGGCAGAGTCCGCCCAGGCGGACGCCCGGTCCGCCGAGGAGAGCCGGGCCAAGATGGAAGCGGACATGAGGGCCCTGGAGGAGATCCACCGCTCCGCCCAGGAGGGCGAGACCCAGGCCCGGGAGGCCCTGGCGAGGGCTCAGGCGGAGCTGAAGGAGCTGCGGGAGCGTCCCGTGGACGTTGCGGTGGAGGTGGACCAGAAAGCCGTGGACGCGGCCCGGGCGGCGGCTATCGCCGAAATGCAGGGCAGGGTCGACCAGGCCGAGGCGGCCCGGAAGGAGGCGGAGAAAAAGCGGAAGGAGGCCGAGAAGTCCCTGGCCGAGGCGAAAAAACAGGCCGGAGCCAACGCTGCCATCCTCTCCCGGGCGGAGAAGGCGGAGGCGGAGCTGGCCGAGGCCCGGCGCCAGCTGGAGGCCGCCGCCAAGGCGGAAAAGGCAGCCGCCGTGAACCAGAACGGAGACCTGGCCTTGTTCAACGTGATCTTCAACCAGACCCAAGAGGGAGTCAATAAAATGCACGGCCTCCGGCTGAAGCTGGGCAAGGCCGACGAGGCCCTGGACGAGAAGCTGAAAACCGCCATCAACGCCCTGGCGGACGCAGTCAGGAGGTGTGCGGAATGATCGATAGAGCCGTTGCCCTGCTGGAGGAGCAGCAGGCGAAGGTCCAGGCCCGGTCTCCCCAGTGGATGGTGGCGGAGCAGCTGAAGGACATCTGCCGCCATGAGCCCCATTGCGCCGAGCTCATCGCCCAGGACCTGGAGAACCCCGCCATGTCCATCACGGAGGCGGAGAAGAAGATCAAGGCCTTCGCCGACGGGCACAAGACCGGAAATTGCTCCTGTGTCACACCGGTGGAAGCGGATCGGATTCTCCGGGAGTTCTACGGCCTGCCCTCCCCGGAGGCGGAGCCGGAGAGCCCGTCCGCCGGAGCCCAGGTCCTGGACCTGGCGGACTTCTTAAGGTGACGACATGGAACGAGTGGCAAAGCTGGTTTCCCGGACGCCGCCGGAGGGCCTGACGGACTGGGCCCCGGTCCGAGACGGCCTGGAGTACTGGGGCCTGGTCTATGAGGCCGTGTGGATACCGGACTATGGGCTGGAGCAAATGCTGGACGAGTGGGCCAGGCCCCGGAAACACAAGGTGGTGGAGGTCCGCTGCTCCTGCTGCGGGGATTCCCGGATGATGCCTTGGGCAAAAACAGACCCCGCTCACGGCGGCTACGGTTTCCTCCAGGAAGACGAGCGAACCGGAGAGACGGCGCTGATCGGGTCCGGGGATGAATCCGTCTGCCCCATCTGCGGCGAGCCGGTGCGGGTGAAAAAGGCGGCGGAGATCGGGCGGGGCTATTTCGTGACGGACGAAACCCAGGCCATGAGCGCCGCCGTCGTTGGAATGGACCGATACCTGACCCTGACCGGCTGGACCATCCAGCGGCGGGTGTCCCGGAACGCGAGTGCGTTTCTGGAGGTCATCCCGGCGGAGGCTTATGTCTTTGACCGGGAGGGATGCCGGAAGCTGATAAGCTGGGAAAAATCCTACAGCGGGACCGCCGGTTATTTCGTCTCATACTCTCCAGACTGGAGAGCGCCGCAGAAATGGCACGAGTCCTGGGGAAGCGCCGACGGGATCTTTGGCCTGACGCCGGAACTCATTGCGGAGAGCTGCCTCCCCAACTGCAAGCTGGACGTGTACATGGAGATGTTTCACAGCGAAAAGCCCAAGTACCCGGTCATGTACCTGCGTCTGTACCAGCACCGCCCCCATGTGGAGAACCTGCTGCTCAGCGGCCTCCCCATGGTGCTGGACGATCTGCTGGCCGAGGTCCGGAGGTTTGGAGACTGGGAGCGGGAGAACACCAAGGGCCTGCCCCGCATTGACGAAATCCGCTGGAACGAGGCCCGCCCGGCCCAGATGCTGGGACTCACCAAGGAGGAGCTCCGGCTGGGCCGGGAACAGGGCTGGGACGTGTTCGCCTGGAGGCTGTTCCTTCGGACGAAGGCCCAGGGCGAGCGCCTGACCGGGGAGGATATCCAATGCGCCTTCATGCTGGGAGATCAGCATATTTTAGAGCTTCCCGGCCAGGGCCCGGTGGGAAAGAGCATCCGGTACCTCTGGAAGCAGGCGGTTGAGGACCCGTTCGCGAACGATCCCTACGTGGAAGACGATGAATTTGACGAGCCGTATGAGCCCATCCCCGGCGCTTGCCCCGATGTGACAACGCTGCTGGACTACTGGCGGGCCTGCCGGGCGCTGGGGCGGGATTTGAATGACCATCAGGTCCGCTTCCCCAGGAACCTGATCGAGGCCCATGACGCGGCTATGGAGCAGAAGCGTATTGCGGAGGCGATGAAAAATACGGCCCTGGCGCCCAAGTTCCGCATCCGGCGGCGGCAGCTGGCAAAGTACATCTTTGCGGCGGACGGCTTGAAGATTATCCCCGCCGGGAGCCGGGCGGAGCTCCAGAAGGAGGCGGACGTCCTCCACCACTGCGTCTGGACCTACGCCCAGCGGCACGCCAATGGGGAAACGGCCATCTTCTTCATCCGCCGGACCGTGGAGCCTGGAAAGCCCTATTACACCCTGGAGCTGGATGAGAACAAGCTGACGGTGCGTCAGAATCGGGGCCTGCGGAACTGCGGCAAGACGGTGGCGGTTCAGGCCTTCGAGGACCTGTGGATCTCCTGGGTCCGGGCCGGGGCGAAGCGGGACGAGCGGGGCCGCCCGGTGCTGCCGGAGCGGAGGAAGGAGGCGAAGAGCGCGTGAACGATGCTGTTTTAAGGCGGGAGCTGCGGCGGATCGCCATTGAAGCCAATCACCGCTGCTTTGGCTGCGGTTTCGAGGACAGCTGCGGCACCCGCGGCTGTGCCATCATCCGCCAGGCGCTGGAGCGGCTGGAGCTGTATGGGGACGCCATGCCCTTAGAGCGGGCGCGGGAGCTTGCCCAGGCTGAGAAGGACGGGCGGCGGCTGGTGCAGAAACCGCCAATTCCTGGGGATACGGTTTGGATAATCGAGCGGGATAAATACGAAGAGCCGATTGAAATCAGTGGGTATATGTTCTTCGCATTTGTCGGGAGGGCAGTAATTGTTTCTTCTTACATAAACGATTATGAAACGCTTGACGAAACGGTGGAGTATCACATCGAGGAGACGTTGAACAATTACGACACCGACTTGGCAGTATTCCCTAAAAATGACTGTTATTTGACCCGAGAAGAAGCCGAGGCGGCGCTGAAAAAGAGGGAGGCAGACAATGAAACCGATTGATGCGGAGCCAATTATTAAGAACCTGTCCGAAATGAAAACGAAACTTGGATATGACGCTATCACCATCGACGGGATGCTTAAGGCGCTGAGAGAAGCGGAGGAGGTTACCGCCGCCCAACAGCCCAACGATCCGCTGACCGAAGAACAGCTCCGGGAGATGGAGGGCGAGCCGGTATATCTCGGCGGCGAGGGCCTGGACCGATGGGATATTTTCAGCGGCATCTCGACCGACGGCTTCGCGTGCTTTTGGCGTGCGGCCCTGTCCATGGACGGCTGCGGCAAAACCTGGGTCCCTTACCGCCGGAAACCGGAAGCCCAGCCCGCGAAAGGAGAGGGGACCGAGTGAAGGAAACCAGCCCTCATATCGACGCGTTTCTCTCTTTCCTGCGCGACTGTGAGCAACAGTTTCACATGGCGGAGGCGGATGAGAGGGAGGCCAACAACGAAACCCAGGACATCCTGCACAGCCTGGAGCTGGAACAGCACGGCTACCGGCAGTTCGCGGCGCTGGGGCGGGAGCTTCAGGAGGTTCGTCAGCGCCGCCGAAAGGCCAAGAATACTCTTGGCGTCACGGAGCCAGTCCTTCGCTGGCTGGAAGAAAACCGCGCGGTGGTCAAGAGCATGGAGCGGCTGTTGGGCGATGTGCGCAAAATCGAAAACCGCATGGAGAACCGCGTTTATGTGCCAAGGACAAACCGGGGGAAACGGCCATGAGGAGTAAGCCGCTGCTCCTCGCTCTCTCCCTGGCGCTCCTCCTGGCCGTGACCCTCCGGCCTCCTCCCGGCCGCGTGGCGGAGCCGCCCCCGCCTGGCCCCGCCGTCCGGATCATCCCACCCCCGGCGGAGCGGGAGGCCCCGGAGCCGGAGGACGAGCCTCCGCCGGAGGTCCACGTCATCGAGGACTGCACCGTTACCTGGTATACGGCAGATACATGCGGCAAGTCCCCGGACCACCCTGCCTACGGCATCACCGCCAGCGGCCTGCCGGTGGAGGAGGGCGTCACCTGCGCCGTGGACCCGGAGGTGATCCCGCTGTTCTCGGAGGTCTCCGTCCAATACGCCGACGGCACCGTGGGGACCTTCCGGGCCACGGACACCGGGGTCAAGGGGGAGTGGGTGGACATCTACACGCCGGATTATGACTATGCCGTCCAGTGCGGGCTGCAAAGGCTGACCGTGTGCTGGACGGGTCCAGAGGAGTGAACGCTATGAAAAAACAAAGCTGGGACACGGAAGCGGCCAGGGCCATGTACGACGCGGGGAAATCAGACCGGGAGATCGCCGAGACGCTGGGAATCAGCCGGAACACGGTCTATCACTGGCGGTTTGTCCAGAGTCTGCCCTCCAACACCAGGAAGGCCGGGAACCCGAAAGAGACGGAGCAGAAGGCGCCGCCGCCCCGGCCTCTGGCGCTTCCGGTCATGAAAGGACCCATGGAGCTGTCAGTGGAGATAGACGGCCGGGCTTTCGCCCTGCGGGCCCCGGACCTGGACGGCGCGGCGTGGATTTATAAATATGCCGGGCGGCTGCTGGAGGACATGGGGCAGATCGCCGCGAAGCTGAAGGAGGAAACGGACAATGCCTAAAAAGAAAGCGCCCCGGATGTGCTCCCGCTTCCGCTGCGACAAGCGAGGGGACCGCTTCTGCTGCGCCGACTGCGCGGAGCGGAAGCGGGACCGCTGCCGGAATCCCTGCCTTAACGACCCGTCCCGCTGCGGGCTGGAGGACAGGAGGCCCCGCTGACCCAACGGAAAACCGGAGGCTTACGCCTCCGGCTCCTGAGAATCCGCTTTCTTTTTACGCCAGTTTCGGTAATTCCCGGACTTGACCCGCTTGTCGGCGGGGGGCTGGGCGTCCGCCGGAATGACCCACTGCTTTCCGATCTTCTCCGCCGGGATGCGGCCCTGCTGGATGAGCTTGCGGACGTTGCCGGGGTCTTTCCCGTGGAGGGCGCACCACTCGGAGATCGAGAGAAAATCACTTGCGGCCATGGCAAATCACCTCCATAACATCCCATGTGAAGCAAACCAATGTCAAAATTGCTGCGATCCAAAACAGCCAATCAAATTGGCGGTTGAGGTATGCATAAACAGAATTTGCGAAAAACAGGAAATACAACGGGGAATTTTTTAAAAAGTCATTGCGCATTTCGGTACAGATGGGGTATACTGTTTTTGAGGTGGGGGAGGTTTCCCTCCCCCGGCGCCTTAGCCCTTGAGTATCGTGTGGATTACCAAGACGATGTTTGCGATGCCTGCCAGTATCTCGACGACCGTCTTTGTAACTTCCAGCTTACTCTGGGGCTTCTTTTGTTTCTTACCCATCTGTTCACCTCCCTTCTGTTATTATAATAACACGAATTAGAGTATTTGTCAATAGTCTTTTTCAAGATTCCCACACTTTTTTGAGAAGGAGATGTGTTGCAGGAATGAATGATCCGGCATGGTACTGCGTCCGCCAGCGGGCGGGGCCGTTTGTCAAGGCCTTTTCCACCGACAACCACCGTTTTGCCGAACACTGCAAAAAGCGGCGTTCCGACCACCCCGCCCTGAGCGGTACCTCCCTGGACCGCCTGGAGCTGCGGCTGGCCCTTTTCGGCTATGACGGTATTTTCTACACCCTTACCTTTTCGGACGAGCATCTGCCGCGGGATGTGGACGAAGCAACGAAAGCCTGGTACGCCTTCCTCAAGCGGGTGACGCGCTGGCGGAAGGGCGTGCCGCTGGAGTTCTACGTCTACCGGGTCGAGGGCCTCCACGGCGACCACCGTATACATATCCACGCGTTTCTCCGGGACAGCGACCTGCCTCCGGCGGTGGTCCGGTATCTCTGGAAGTACGGGTTTGTGGACGACGAGCCCTTCGATGAAAAGCGGGTATTGGCGGAGAAGGGCTATCGGTGCCTTGCCCGCTACTTCACCAAGGAGCGGCCCGAGGTGGGCCGCCACGCCTGGGGCGCTTCCCGGAGGCTGAAGCCACTGATCCCGCCTCCGGAGGTCCACGCTTCCAGGACAGGGCGGATATCCATCCCGCGGGACGCGGTGCTGCTTCCCGTTCAGGACGATCTTAAGAAAACGGACTGGGGTTACTACCAGTACGCCCGGTATCTGCTGCCGGAAAAATAGCGCTTTATATTTAACTAGAGGAATAGATATATCTTCTATTGATAGTCTATGACTTGAAAGCTTATATTTTTTTACAGACAAGGAGGATACGCTCTTGCAAAGCATGCCAAAAACTGCTAAACTAGCTGTGAAGAACAGATGGATGCTCTGTCCGGCCTGTGGGCGGGGGAAGGTCCTGAAGCTGAACCCGGGAACCAGGGCCGTGGAGCTGACGGTTTACTGCAAAATCTGCGGAACCGAATCTATCGTGAATATCGACGAGTGCCTGTGCCGGAGTGCCTGTGCCACATGATTCGCAATGTGCGGACGTGTTGGCGCAGGCGTTTTTGTTTTGCGTGGAGGTGACAGCCCATGGCAATGAAACCGCTGCGGCCCTGCCGGCATCCCGGGTGCGGCGCGCTGGTCTCCGGCGGCTACTGCGCCGCCCACCAGCCGCTCAGGGAGGACCGGCGGAGCGCGGAGGCCCAGGCGTGGCGCTGGATGTACGGGACGGAGGACTGGAAGCGCCTGCGGGGCGACCAGCTCCTGCGGGAGCCCTTCTGCCGGGAATGCGCCCAGCGGGGCCTCCGACGGCGGGCCACGGACGTGGACCACATCCGGGACCACAAGGGGGACTGGACCGTCTTCACGGCCCCGGCGAACCTGGAGAGCCTGTGCCACCCGTGCCACAGCCGCAAAACGGCCCGGGAACTGTGGCAAAACCGGAGGGAAAAACGGCACCGCTGAGAGTGGAACCCCGGGCAGCCTTGGGCGCGCGGGCGTCCCGCGTGCCTGTGCGCCGGAATTCCCTGCACCCCTCCCCCCCCGGTCAAGAAAGTTTTGGACGGGCGGCGCAATACCGCAGGCAGGCCTTCACACGAAAAATTTTCCCCACCGGGCGGTTCCCCCATCGGGAGGGCCACGCGGACAGAAAGGAGCTGAGAACATGTCTGGAAAGCGCCAGCCCACCGCACTGGTGCAGGCCAAGGAGAAAAAGCACCTGAGCCGCCCGGAGGCGGACGAACGGCTGGACCGGGAGGTCCACGTCCCGCCTCCGGAACGGGCCTCGCCGCCCCAGTGGCTGCCGAAGCGGCTGCACAAGGAATTCCTCGAGGTGGGCGAGATTCTCCTGGCGGCGGGCCTGTACGCCGAGCTGGACCGGGACGTGCTGGCCCAATACTTCCTGACCCGGGACCGCTGGCTGAAGGCGGACAAAAAGGCCGCGGCGGCCATCCGGGCGGACGACGAGAAGCTGGCCCGGGAGTGGACCGGCGTCCAGGGAACCTATTTCCGGCAGGCCCGGCAGTGCGCGGAGGCGATGGGCCTGTCCGTCACCTCCCGCTGCCGGATCGTGGTCCCCGCGGCGGTGGTCAACGCCGCCGGCGCTCCGGCGGAGGAGGACGACGAGTTCACCCGCCGCCTTCGGGCCCGCCAGGACGCGGCCATGGAGAAAGCGGGCGGCTGACCGATGGCGGAGCGCTTCGTCCCGGAGTCCGGGGAGTTCGTCTGCGACTTCGTCTCCCGCCTGCCCACCACCGACACCGGCAAGCCCTTCCGGCTCTACGACTGGCAGCGCAGCGCCCTCATGGAGTTCTATGGGACCATGGAGGAGGACGCGGGGGAGCTCCTGCGAAAATACTGGTACTTGTACCTGGAGATTCCCAAGAAGAACGGCAAGAGCGAGCTGGCGGCGGCCCTGGGCCTCTACCACCTCTTCGGCGACGGGGAGCTGAACGCGGAGGTCTACGTCTGCGCGGCGGACCGGGAGAACGCGGGCATCGTGTTCCGGGCGGCGGTGTTCATGCTGGAGACCGCCCCCTGGACGGCGAAAATGATCGCCAGGGGCGAGCTGAAGGTCAGCAAGTCCCAGAA
>CAQVQZ010000032.1 GCA_948902155.1 uncultured Oscillibacter sp. | reverse complement strand
TCCAACAACCTCATCAGCACCCTCTACCTCCTCCAGGCCATGCGGAAGCACGGCGTGAAGAACTTCGTCTTCTCCTCCTCCGCCACGGTCTACGGCGACCCCGCCTCCGTGCCCATCCGGGAGGATTTCCCGACAGGCGGCACCACGAACCCCTACGGCACCACGAAGCTGTTCCAGGAGCGCATCCTCTCCGACTACTGCGCCGCGGACCCCACGCTGAACGTGGCCCTGCTCCGCTATTTCAACCCCATCGGGGCCCATGAGTCCGGCCTCATCGGCGAGGACCCCAACGGCATCCCCAACAATCTGGTTCCCTATATCGCCAAGGTGGCCGTGGGCCAGCTGGAAAAGGTCCACGTCTACGGAAACGACTACGACACCCCCGACGGCACCGGCGTGCGGGACTATATCCACGTGGTGGACCTGGCCAAGGGCCACGTGGCGGCGCTGAAGAAGCTGGAGACCAACTGCGGCCTCTTCATCTGCAACCTGGGTACCGGCAACGGCTACAGCGTCCTGGACGTGCTCCACGCCTACGAGAAAGCCTGCGGCCATGAGCTGCCCCACGTCATCGACCCCCGCCGCCCCGGCGATATCGCCCAGTGCTACGCGGACCCCGCAAAGGCCAAGGCGGAGCTGGGCTGGACGGCGGAGCTGGGCATCGAGGAGATGTGCGCGTCCTCCTGGAAGTGGCAGTCTATGAACCCCAACGGCTACAAGGGATAAGAGGAAAAAGGGAGAGCGGAAATGAAAAAGCCAGTCCTGATTATCATGGCCGCCGGTATGGGCAGCCGGTACGGCGGACTCAAGCAGCTGGACCCCGTGGGAAATCACGGCCAGCTGATCATCGACTACTCGATTTACGACGCCCGCCGGGCGGGCTTTGAGACGGTGGTTTTCGTCATCAAGCCCGAGATCGAGGAGGACTTCAAGCGCTGCATCGGCGACCGGGTATCCAAGTCCATGGACGTTCACTATGTCTACCAGTTGAAAGAGGACCTGCCGGAGGGCTACAGCGTCCCGGCGGAGCGCCAGAAGCCCTGGGGCACCGCCCACGCTGCCCTGGCCGCCCGGAAGGTGGTGGACGGCCCCTTCGCCGTCATCAACGCCGACGATTATTACGGGCCGGAGGCGTATCAGGAAATCTACCAATACCTCAGCAGCCACGAGGACGGGGACCTCTATGAGTACGTCATGGTGGGCTACCTGCTGAAAAACACGGTCAGCGAAAACGGCACCGTGGCCCGGGGCGTCTGCGAGGAGACGCCGGACCACTATCTGGCGAAGATCACGGAGCGGACGAAGATCGAGCAGGGCCCGCCCCTGCGCTTCACCGAGGACGACGGCGCCACCTGGACGGAGCTGGCGGAGGACACCATCGTGTCCCTGAACATGTGGGGCTTTACCCGCAGCTTCCTGGACGAGGCATGGGCCCGCTTCCCCGCCTTTTTGGACGGCCCCGCCAGGGAAAACCCCGCCAAGGCGGAATACTTCCTGCCCAGCGTGGTCAGCCAGCTCACCGAGGCGGGCAAGGCCCGGGTCAAGGTGCTGCGGAGCGCGGACAAGTGGTACGGCGTCACCTACCGGGAGGACAAGCCCACGGTGGTGAACGCCATCGCGGAGAAGACAAAGGCCGGACTCTACCCCGACCGGCTGTGGGAGGAATGAGATGAACACTGCGGAAGAGAGGCTTCAGGAAGTCCTGGCCGCCTTTGATTTCGGCGCGCCGGTGGTAGGCGCGCTGCGCTACGGCGAGGGGCACATCAACGACACCTTCGTGGTCCACACCCAGCCCAAGGACCGCTGCTGCCGCCGGTTCATCCTCCAGCGGATGAGCGCCGCCGCTTTCAAGCGGCCGGACCAGCTGATGGAGAACATCATCGGCATCACGGAATATCTGGGCCGTCAGATCGAGGAGCACGGCGGCGACCGGGACCGGGAGGCCATGCGGGTCATCCGCCCCCGGAACGGCGAACCCTACTACACGGACGAGGCCGGCGGCGCGTGGCGGGTCTATCCCTTTGTGGAACGCACCATCTGCTGCCAGGCGGCGGAGACGGCGGAGCTGTTCGCCGCTTCCGGCCGGGCTTTCGGCCGCTTCCAGCGCCTGCTGGGGGGATACCCGGCCCAGACGCTTCACGAGACCATCCCCAATTTCCACAACACCGAGGACCGTCTGGCCAAGCTCAAGGACGCTGTTCAGGCGGACCCCCTGGGCCGGGTGAAGGACTGCGGGCCGGAGATCGATTTCGTGCTCCGGCGGGAGGCGGACTGCTCCGTGGCGCTGAACGCCATGCGGCAGGGCGTCCTCCCCGTCCGCGTCACCCACAACGACACGAAGCTGAACAACGTCCTCCTGGACGACGTGACCAACGAGGGCATGTGCATCATCGACCTGGACACCGTCATGCCCGGCCTGGTGCTGTATGACTTCGGCGACTCCATCCGCTTCGGGGCCAACCACTGCGCCGAGGACGAAACGGACCTCAGCAAGGTGAACCTGGACGTGGAGCTCTTCGGCGTCTACACCGCCGCCTTTCTGGAGGGCACCGGCGGGGCCCTGAGCAACGCGGAAATCGAATACCTCCCCTGGGGAGCCAAGCTGATGACCCTGGAGTGCGGCATCCGCTTCCTCACGGACTACATCGTGGGCGACCAGTATTTCCACATCAGCCGGGAGGGCCAGAACCTGGACCGCTGCCGCACCCAGTTCAAGCTGGTGGAGGACATGGAGGCCCATTGGAGCGAATTGGAGGCCATCGTAAGGCAATATCAGAAATGAACATACTCTTTGACGAAGAACGCCTGCGCAAGCTGATTGAAAACCTCAACATCCTCACCGGCCTGCCCGCCAACATCCTGGACCCGGAGGGGCGGGACATCAACCTGTTCCGGGGGCATCCGCCCTTCTGCCGGATGCTTAACGACCTTCCCGAGGGCCACGAGCGCTGTGTGGCCTGCGACCGCTGCAAGATTCAGCATTACACTGCGGAGCGGGGCTTTCAGTTCTACCGCTGCCACGCCGGCATCTGCGAGGCCATCATGCCCCTCTTTGACAAGCGGCGGCCCCTGGCCTATCTGGCCTTCGGCTGCTACCTGGATGAAACGCCCATCGAGGAGCAGTGGGAGCGCAGCCGCCCTCTGCTGGACTGGTATCCCGGCGGTGCCGACGCCCTGCGCCCGGCCTTCTTCCAGTTCCGGCAGTACAGCGGCCAGGAGCTGAAAGCCTACGCTGAAATCCTGGAGGCCCTGTCGGCCTATATCCAGCTCAAGGGCATGATTCTGACGGCGGAGCAGACGGACCTTCAAAAGCTGGAGCTGTATCTGGACCAGCACTATATGGAAAAGCTGTCCCTGGAGTCCATCTCCCAGCAGCTCCACATTGGCCGCACGAAGCTCTGCGCCCTGGCGAAGGAGCTTTCCGGGGGCTACACGCTGTCCTACCTGGTGGCCCAGCGGCGCATCGACGCGGCCAAGCGGCTGCTGCTGCAAAGCAGCCTACCGATTTCCGCCATCGGGGAATCGGTGGGCATCAGCGACTACAACTATTTTTCCAAAGTGTTCCGCTCCGCCACCGGCATGACCCCCAGCGCCTTCCGGAAAAACTGCCGGGACGCGGCGGCGAACTTTAATTAAAAAAACCTCGGAGATTTGACTGCAAATCTCCGAGGTTTCTCTTATGCCGTTTGCCGCTCAGGGTTGCTTGCCGATATAGGCCAGGATGCCGCCGTCCACATAGAGGATGTGGCCGTTGACGAAGTTGGACGCGTCGGAGGCCAGGAACACCGCCGGGCCCATCAGGTCCTCCGGCTCGCCCCAGCGGCCCGCCGGGGTCTTGGCCACGATGAACTGGTCGAAGGGGTGGCGGCTGCCGTCGCTCTGCCGCTCCCGCAGGACGGCGTTCTGGGACGTGGCGATGTAGCCGGGACCGATGCCGTTGCACTGGATGTTGGCCTCGCCGTACTCGGAGCAGATATTCCGGGTCAGCATCTTCAGCCCGCCCTTGGCGGCGGCGTAGGCGCTGACGGTCTCCCGGCCCAGCTCGCTCATCATGGAGCAGATATTGATGATCTTCCCGTGTCCCTTTTTCAGCATGCCGGGAATGACGGCCTTGGCGCAGATAAAGGGCCCCACCAGGTCGATGTCCACCACCTGCCGGAATTCCTCCACGGCCATCTCCGCCATAGGGATGCGCTTGATGATTCCGGCGTTGTTCACCAGGATGTCCACAGTTCCCAGTTCCGCCTCGATTTTACCCACCAGATCCTTCACCTGAGCCTCGTCGGTGACGTCGGCGATGTACCCCCTTGCGTCGATGCCCTTGGCGGCGTAGTCCGCCAGGGCCTTGTCCAGATTGGCCTGGGTGCGGCAGTTGAAAACGATTTTCGCCCCCGCTCCCGCCAGGGCCTCCGCAATGGCGAAGCCGATGCCGTAAGCCGCGCCGGTGACCAGGGCCACTTTGCCCTCCAGAGAAAAGGCTTTCTGCATATCCATAGAAACGGCCCCCTTCCCTCAGCGCAGGTCCGCGGTGGGGATGACGTCCATATCGTCGAACGCCTGATTCTCGCCGCCCATGGCCCAGATAAAGGTGTAACTGGCCGTTCCGCAGCCGCTGTGGATGGACCAAGAGGGCGAAATTACCGCGTCAAAGTTCCGCATGACGATGTGCCGGGTCTCCTGCCCCTGTCCCATCAGGTGAAAGACCACGTTGTCCTCGGGGATGTTGTAGTAGGTGTAGACCTCCATCCGCCGCTCATGGGTGTGGGCGGGCATGGTGTTCCACACGGAACCGGCCTCCAGCTTCGTCAGCCCCATGGAGAGCTGGCAGGTTTCCAGCACGTCGGGGTGGATAAACTGATTGATGACCCGCTTGTTGGAGGTCTCCACAGAACCCAAAGGCTTCTTGGCGGCGTCCGCCATGGAGAGGAAGGTGGTCTTGCAGGCCCGGTGGGCGGGAGCGGAAACCAGATAGAACCGGGCGGGGTCCCCGGCATCGGCGCTGGAGAAGGTCACTTCCTTGGCCCCCATGGTGATATACAGGCAGTCCTCAAAGCCCAAGTCATACTTTACGCCGTCCACCGTGATGGAGCCGGGACCGCCCAGGTTGAACACGCCGACCTCCCGGCGCTCCAGGAAGAAATGAGTGCCGAAATTGGCCCATACGTCGATGCCTTGGTCGATAGAGAGGGCCTTGGTAACGGGATGGATGCCCAGCACCACCATGCGGTCCACGTGGGAGTAAACGGCCTGGACCTGATCGGGAACATAGAGGTTCTCAATGAGAAACTCGTTTCTCAGCTCCTCCGTAGTGTAGCGCTTGACGTCATTAGGGCTGGCGGAATAACGAATATCCATAAATACACGACCTCACTTTTTTCATCGTCAAAATAAATACAAGGGAAAAACCTCCGGCAAGGATATTTGAAAACCAGTGATATATTTTCTGTCTTGTATTCACTTTGACCTTTTGGTTATATTGCTATTATATTCTGCTTTTCCATGGAATGTCAAGATAATAGAAATATATTCTCCACATTATACAAACATGTACACACCGACTTATCCATGTCGCCTCCGCCTCTTTTTAAAGGATGCTTATCTTGTATACAAATTATCCCTCGCATACATGCGCCCCACCCGCATTGACAAAACCCGCGCCATACGATAAAATGACGGTATTTCAGCAAGGGAGGGACGGAGATGAGCCGAACGACCGCGATTCAAAGCCGGGAGATTTTCGAGACCCTGGAATCCGAAATCCTGAACCTGAAGCTGAAACCCGGCCAGCTTTTGAGTGAAAACGCGCTGTGCACCCGCTTCGGAGTCTCCCGCTCCCCCATCCGCAGCGTGCTCCAGGAGCTCCGGCTGTGCGGGCTTGTGACCATAGAGCCCTACCGCGGCACCTACGTCACCCGCATGGACCTGGACATCATCAATCAGATCATCTACCAGCGCGTGGCCGTGGAGACCTTCGTCCTGGAGGACTTCTGCGGCCAGTACGACGAGCTGGAGCTTCAGCGGCTGCAATTCCTGTGCAGGAAGATGGCGGACTCCATCGGGCAGGAGTCCTTTGAGCCCAGCCGCTTCTATCAGCTGGACGGCCAGTTTCACGAGATTTGGTTCACGTCCGTCCACAAGCAGTACCTGTGGGAGTGCATCCAGCGCTCCGACCGGCACTTCACCCGGTTCCGGATGCTGGACATCGTCCACTTTGGAAACCGCTCCTACGCGCAGATTCTGGAGGAGCACAAGGAAATCCTCCGGGCCCTGGAGGCGCGGGACACGGCGGCATTCCGGCCTATCCTGAAAAAGCACCTCTTCGGCGGCATCACCCGCCTGGGTGATCTGTTGCTGGGCGAGCTGAAAGACTATTTCACCTCGGAGACCCATCAGGAGTAACACAGGCCGTAGGCAAAACCGCCGGAAAGGGAGCGAAGCGATGCTTCTCAACAGTTTTCTCGTCTCATTAAACGCCATCCTGACGATTTTCTTCACCATGGCGGTGGGCTACGGCGCGAAGCGGATGCTCTGCCTGGACAAGGAGCATGTAGGCCGCTTCAACACCCTGGTTTTCTACACCCTCCTGCCGCTGATGCTGTTCAACAACATCTACCGTTCCGACATCCGGGGCGGATTCAGCCCCCTCTGCCTGGGGGTAGCGCTGACGGTGCTGCTGGCCCTCCTCGTGCCCACGTGGTTCTTTGTCAAGCGGGTAGAGCCAGAGAACAGCCGCCGGGGCGTGATGATCCAGGCGTCCTTCCGCAGCAATTTCCTGCTGCTGGGCACGCCCCTGATTCAGGAGCTGTGCCCCGGCGCGGACCTGGGCAACACGTCCGTCATGCTGGCGATCATCGTTCCCTGCTACAACATCCTGGCCGTCGTGGTCCTGGAGACCTTCCGGCGCAGCCAGATCGACTTCCGCAAGACCCTCCGGGGCATTGCCAGGAACCCCCTGGTCCTGGCTTCCGCCGCGGGCATCCTGGCGAATCTCTCCGGCCTGCGCCTGCCGGATTTTCTCAGCGGTTCCATCACGCAATTGGGCTCCGCCGCCTCGCCGGTAGCCCTGCTTCTGCTGGGGGCGCAGTTTGAGTTCCGGGACGTACGGCTCCACCGGCGGAACCTGGCCATCTGCTCGGCTTTCCGCCTGCTGCTCTATCCGGGAGTGGCCCTGCCCCTGGCCGCGCTGGCGGGACTGCGGGGACCGGAATACGCGGTGCTGATCTCCATGTTTGCCACGCCCACCGCCGTGTCCTCCTTCAGCATGGCGGCCCAGATGGGCGGCGACCCGGACCTGGCCGCCAGCGCCGTCACGGTGACGACGATCCTGTCGGCGCTGACCATGTTCTTCTGGATATTCCTCTCCAAATCTCTGGGGATGTTCTGAACGAAGCGGCCCGGCATCCGCCGGGCCGCTTCACCGTCACCGGGCCGCCATGAATAAACCGCCCCATTCTGGGAAATACTGCCTATACACCATTACGAATAGGAGGCAGTCGTCCCATGTCCAAAAACTTCAAAGAGAGCGAGACGCTCAAAAACCTGATGCGCGCCTTTGCCGGCGAAAGCCAGGCCCGCAACCGCTACACCTTCGCCGCCAGCCTCTGCCGGAAGCAGGAGCTCCACGTCCTGGAGGCCATTTTCACCTTCACCGCCAACCAGGAGAAGGAACACGCCGAAATCTTCTACAACCACATGAAGGAAGTCGCCGGGGAGACCGTCCACATCGACGGCGGATATCCCGTGGACATCACCAACGATGTGGCCCAGCTCCTCCGCCAGGCCCAGCACAACGAGTACGAGGAATTCGACCCCGTCTATCCCAGCTTCGCCGAAACCGCCCGGCAGGAGGGTTTCCCCCAGATCGCCTCGCACTTTCAGCAGATCGCCAAGATCGAGCAGACCCACGGCAACCGCTTCGCCGCGTTTGCCGAGCTGCTGGAATCCGGAAAGCTCTTCGTCTCCGACGCCAAATGCGGCTGGCTGTGCCTGAACTGCGGCCACATCCAGGAGGGCCTCCAGGCCCCCAAGACCTGCCCCGTCTGCTCCCACGACCAGGGCTTCTTCATCCGCCTGGAAATGGCCCCCTACGGCGGGAACATTTTGCAGGTTTAAGCGTATTCCTCCGCCCCAAACACCGGATAGTCTTCCAGCAGGCTGTTCACCGCCGCCGCCAGGGCCTCGGCAAACGTTTCTCCGGACAAACCCTCCGGGCGGACAACTGCGGCCATAGCCGCGCCCTCCTCCCCGGAGGTGAGGAGAAGCCGGGGCGGATTCTCCAGGGCGGAGAGGTCCTCCGCCGGAAGGAAGGCCACATCCACGCCCCCCTCGCTGACCGCCTGGGCTATGGCCGCCGGGGAGGAGCCCACGGAGACGCTCACCGTCTCCGCCTCCACCCCCTGGTCAGCCAGGGCGGCTTTCAGGGCCTCCGGCAGCTCCCGGACGGTCTGGGCCAGCTCTTCGGTGGACAGCGTTCCCCGGGGGACCTCCACGGACAGGGAGTTCAGTTCCAGAGGCCCCGCCTCCGGCGGCTCCGGGGGCGCGTCCTGCTCCGCCGGGCGGCAGGCGGACAGCAGGACCAGGCTCAGCACAAAGAGGTACAGCAGATATCGTTTCATAAGGCTTCCCTTTCTTCCGGAGGGTTTGTATGGAACAGTTTTAGGGAAATCAGCGGGTTTTGACAAAAATTGCCCGCTTTCGCGGCCCTTTCGGGCCAAAACGGAGGCTCCCAACAATTCGGCGGAAAACCGCCGTTTTTTTATAGACAAGCGGCCTGACTTTTGGTATATTAGTAAAAAGGGTGAAACACGCCTTTTATTTTACCATCTCCCCGCCCTCCGCGCAAGAGGACGCGGGGTATCCAAAGCGGGACCGCCCCCGCTGCACATTACATAAACGGAGGAAGATCACCATGGAAGAAGAAGGCATTGTCTCCATCTGGCTGGGCAATTTTGAGAGCAAGGAAGCTCTGGAGCAGTACGCCGAGGCCCGCTTCAAGAGAGATGAAAACGGGGAAAAGATTCAATCCTTTACCCAGGACTTTTTCAACGGGGACCTCTGGCCCTTCGAGCCGGATGTGTTCGACTACGAGTTCAACGGCGCCCCCTCCCAGGACCCGGCCGTGGTGGCGGAGCCTCTGGGCGAGGAGCTGTGCGCGACTATGACGGAGCTTTACTCCAAGGGCTTTGACCAGCCCTATAATGCCGTGATCGCCGTCTACGACTACCAGTTTGAGGGCAGCCGCCACGTCCCCGGCGCGCCGGCCCAGTTCATGGGCTCCTTCTCCTACATAGAGCGCTGAGCAGCGGCCCGAAAGCCGCCCCGAGGCCGGGGCGGTTTTTCTTTTGCAAAAATTTTTTTGGAATTGAAAGTATCCGCCCCGCCGGATCGTATCCATTACGAGAGCGCTCCAAAGGAGTTGATGCCATGAATGCCACCGAACAGGCGGAGCGGCTGGCGAACGCCTACGCCGACGCCATCCTCCGTCTCAGCTACACCTACCTGAAAAATACCGACGACGCCCAGGATATCTGCCAGACGGTCTTTGTCAAGCTCCTGGCCCAGCCCCGGCAGTTCGACAGTGCGGAGCACGAGCGGGCCTATGTCCTCCGCATGGCCTCCAACGCCTGCAAGGACCTGCTGAAAAGCCCCTGGCGGAAGCGGACCTGCGGCCTGGAGGCGGTGCTGGAGGTCCCGGCCCCGGAGGCGGGGGACGGCTCCGTCCTGGCGGCGGTGAACCAGCTGCCCACGAACTACCGCACGGTGATCTACCTGTTTTACTACGAGGGCTACCAGGCGGCAGAGATCGGCAAAATCCTCGGCCTGCCCACCGCCACGGTACACACCCGCCTGGCCAGGGGCCGGGCCAGGCTCAAGGACATCTTAGGAGGTACGGATTATGAGCGATCTGTTTGACTACAAAAAGGAGATGAGCGCATTGCGTTTTACCGATGAACAGAAAACCAAGCTGGCCCAGGCCGCAGCCTCCGCCGCCCGGGCGGGAGGGGCCAAGCGCCGCCGCCCGGTGTTCCGCACGGCCCTGATTGCCGCCGTCATGGCGGTGGTCATGGTGGCCGGGGCCAGCGCGGCGGGCATCCTGCCGGAGCCCATCAACGTCTTCGCCCCCCTCTTCGGCGGGTCTGTGGCCCAGACGGAGGTGATTGACAAAATCGGGCGTCCCATAGGGGCCTCGGACTCTGACGGCGGGATTACCATCTCGGCGGACGCCATTATGGGAGACCAGTACAACGCCGTCATTGTCTACACCATCCGCCGGGACGATGGGGAGCGCTTTTTCCCGGAGGGGGAGAGCCTGGACAACCGGATGCTGATGATGGGCGGCTTCGGCGGGGCCAGCTGGGTCAAGGGCGGGGGCCATGGCTCCAGCTGGTTCGTGGACGAGGACCCGGAGGACGACCGGATTCAGCTGGTGGAAACTGCCTCTTCCGACGTACCTTTGACCCGCGGGACCGCTAACGCAGAGTTCCAGGACCTGCGGTGCATGGCCCCGGAGGCGGACCGGGACGAGATTCTCTATCCCGGCAAGTGGAAGCTCCGCTTTGAGGTGGACTACGAGGACTGCTCCGTCCGCCTGGGCGGCGGAGAGACCGTCTCCCAGGACGGCCTGAACTTCACCATTGACGAGGTGTCCGTCTCCCCCATTGCCGTCCGGGCGGCTTACACGGCGGACCTGGCGGTGGTCTGGGACAGCATGGCCTCCAGCGGGCGGCAGAGCCCCGAGGACGCCCGGCAAGCCCAGCGGTATCTGGAGAACATCGAAATTCTCCTGACGAAAACCGACGGCACGGTGATCGACCTCAGCGGCTCCGGCGGCGGCATCACCCCGGACTATGAGGCGAACATCTCCCGCTGCACCAAGGGCCAGGTCTTTGACGAGATCATCCCCCTGAAGGACATGGCCAGCATCTCCGTGGCCGGTGTGGTCTACGACATCCCCCATTCTTAAAGACGAATGGGAGGGCGGAAATGTTTCACACGGAGGCAAAAAAATTGGCGGGCACGTATGTGCCCGCCTTTTTTCGGATTCCGGTGGCTACGCCAGCTGGAAGACCTGCAAAACGATGCCGTAGAGCACGCTGGCGACGGTGCCGAACACGATGACCGGACCGGCCACAGTGAACATCTTCGCCGCCATGCCGGTGACAAAGCCCTCGCTCTTGAAGTCGATGGCCGGGGAGACGACGGCGTTGGCAAAGCCGGTGATGGGCACCAGCGTCCCCGCGCCGCCGAAGCGGGCGATCTTGCTGTACAGGTTCAGCCCGGTCAGGAGGGCGGAGAGGAACACCAGGGTGCAGGAGGTGGCGGTGCCCGCCTCCTCCTTGTTCAGGCCGGCGGAGGACCAGCCGTCCTGAATCAGCTGGCCCAGCACGCAGATTCCGCCGCCGATGAGGAAGGCCAGGAGGATATCCTTGACGATGGGGGACTTTTTGGCTTTCTGCTTGACGTACGCTTGGTACTCCTTGGGGGACATGTCCATGGGAACTGCCTCTTTTCGTTTGGATTTTCCCAAATAGTGTTGCCTGCGGCGGCGGAAATATTCTCTTCCGCCGCCGGGTATTGAATCCTGAGGGCGTTTATGGTAACATAATCCCCATCATGACGCAAGGAGGCCCTCGCTATGGAACTGAAAAATCCCCTGCTGGCGGTCACCGATATGGAACGGTCGCTGGCGTTTTACGAGTCCGTCCTGGGGCTCCAAGTAGTCCTGGACTTCGGGGCCAACAAGACCCTGACCGGCGGGCTCTGCCTGCAAACCCTGGACTCCTGGCGGGAGTTTATCGACGGAAAGGCCGTCTCCTTTGGGGGCGGCGACGGCGAGATCTATTTTGAGGAAGACGATTTTGACGACTTCGCCCAGCGGCTGGAAACCCACGCCGTTCAATACGTCCATCCGGTAAAGGAGCACCCCTGGGGCCAGCGGGTGGTACGGTTCTACGACCCCGACCGGCACATCATCGAGGTGGGAGAGAACATGACCATGGTCTGCCGCCGCTTCCTGGACTCCGGCATGACGCCGGAGGAAGCCGCCGCCCACATGGGCGTGCCTGTGAACTACATCCGGGAGCAAATGCCATGACCAAGGACCTGGGCATCTACATTCACGTGCCCTTCTGCAAGCAGAAATGCGTCTACTGCGACTTCTACTCCCTCCCCCGCCGGGAGGAGAACATGGACGCTTATACCGCCGCCCTGGAACGGCAGCTGGCCCAGTTTTCCCCGGCGGCGGCGGACTATGACGTGACCAGCGTTTACTTCGGCGGCGGCACCCCCAGCTATTTGGGACCGGACCGGCTTTGCCGCTTGCTGCAAAGGGTCCGCGCCGCCTTCCATGTCTCCTGCGGCGCGGAAATCACCCTGGAAGCGAACCCGGATTCCGCCGCCGGCCTGGAGGCCCTGGCCCTGCTCCGCCGGGCGGGCTTCAACCGGATATCCTTGGGAATGCAGTCCGCCGACGATGAGGAACTGCGGATGATCGGCCGGGTCCACACCATGGCTCAGGTCCGCGCCTCCGTGGACGCCGCCCGCCGGGCGGGCTTTGACAACCTCTCCCTGGACCTGATTTACGGCCTGCCGGGCCAGACCCTGGACCGCTGGCGGGAAAACCTCTCCGCCGCCGTGGAGCTTGGCCCGGAGCACCTGTCCTGCTACGGCCTAAAGGCCGAGCCGGGGACCCCCCTTTACGCCCGCCGGGACGCCCTGCCGGGAGACGAGGCCCAGGCGGACATGTATCTGGAAACCGTGGAGTTCCTGGAAGCCAGGGGCTACCAACAGTATGAGATTTCCAACTTTGCCAGGCCGGGCCGGGAATCCCGGCACAATCTGAAATACTGGACGCTGAAGGAATACCTGGGCCTGGGCCCCGGGGCCCACTCGGATTTTCAGGGGCGGCGCTTCGCCTGGGCGCGGGACCTGGACGCCTATTTGGCGGGCCAGCCCGCCCTTTCGGAAGACCGGACCATCTCCCGGCAGGAGCGGCAGGAGGAATATCTGATGCTGCGCCTCCGCCTGGCCCAGGGGCTGCACCCGGACTGCTTCGAGGGAATGTTCGGCCAGGACTTTTCCCCCTTCCTGCCTTTCCTGGAGCGCTGCCGGGAAGCAGGCTATGCCGTCCTCCGCGAGGGGGCTTGGCGCTTAACGCCCCAGGGCTTCCTGGTCTCCAACCAAATCATCGGGGAACTGCTGTCGATTCTGGATTCCATGGGCGGAAATCAGGGATTTTCTCAAAAATAAGCCCTCAGTTCATGGCTGGTTCATACTTCACGCGCGGAGGTGCTTTTGTGCATATTTATACAACGGGCCAATGGGTCCTTCTGTTCTTCTTTTACTGCTTCTGCGGCTGGGTCTGGGAGTCCTGCTATGTCTCCGCCTGCCAAAGGCACTGGGTGAACCGGGGATTTCTCCACGGCCCCCTGCTGCCCATTTATGGTTCCGGAGCCATTATCATCCTGCTGGCCACCATCCCCGTGGCGGAGGACCTCCGGCTGGTGTGGCTGTTCGGCATGCTGGCGGCTACGATGCTGGAGTACGTCACCGGCGGCGCTATGGAGCGCATTTTCAAGGTCCGCTACTGGGACTACTCCAATCAGAAGTTCAACCTCAACGGCCACATCTGCCTTTCCAGCTCCATCGCCTGGGGCTTTTTCTCCATCCTGCTGGTGCGGTTCGTCCATCCCCCCATTGCCCGGTTGCTGGCGCGGGTGCCCGCCCTGTGCGTGGACCCCCTGGCCTTTGCCCTGACGGCGGCGTTTACCGTGGACGCGGTCCGCTCCGTCCAGGCGGCTCTGGACCTGCGGGATATCCTCACCAGGGCCATGGAGGAAAACGAAGATCTGCGCCGTCTTGCCAAACGGGCCGAGGTCTACGCGGCCTTCGCCGAGGACGACCTGCGCCGCTTCCGGGAGCGGACGGAGCTGGAAAAGCTGGAGCTCCAGCACCGGCTGGAGGAGGGCCTGGCCGAGCACCGACAGGCCCGTGCGGAGCGGGTGGAATCCTCCCTGCGCCGCCTGACCAACACCAAGCTGGAGGCCCTGTCCACCATCTCCGGCGCTCTGGAGACTTGCCGGGACCACCTGGACAGCCTGCCCGACCTGAGCGGCGAGGAGCTGGAGCGCCGCCGGGAAGAGCTGGACGAGGTCATCCGCCGGGTCCGAAACCGGGAATCCGCCATCCGGAGCCGTTCCACCGGCGCCTATCACCGGTCCCTGCGCATTCTGCGGGCCCATCCCTCTGCGACCTCCAAGGAGTTCGGCGGCTTGCTGGAGAAGCTGAGGAAGCTGGAGAAGGACTGACTTCAGTCCATCCCCAGCTCCCCCATGCGCCGCCGGATGCGGTCATGGTCCGAGAGGAGATCATATACCGCGTCCTCGGAGAGTACGCCCCGCTTCAAATCCTGGGGGATTTTCCCGGCGGAGTCGTCGTCATAATCCCGCATCCAGAGTCCGCCGCTGTAGTAGGCTTCCAATTCCCCCAGCCGTTCCCGGAGGGCGGCGTAGCGTTCCAAAGCTTGGGCCAAAGCCCCCAGAGCCTCCTCCGCCTCGTCTAAAATCTGCTCCATATGGGTGATCCGCTCGATCTGTTCCATCGTATTCCTCCTAGGTGGTGTTCACATAAGTGCATCAACAGTGAGAGCGAAATAAACAAAG
>CAQVQZ010000031.1 GCA_948902155.1 uncultured Oscillibacter sp. | reverse complement strand
TGGTTGGTTTTCTGCCGCTGGTATTCCTTGATAATTTCTTGGATTGCTATAGATACCGTTTATCATACCACAAGCCAGGGGAAATAACAACATTTGTTCGATAATTTTTTGAATTTTCGAACAAGACCTAGTCCAGATACCCGGACTGGGAAAGGGATACATAGTCCCCGTCCGCCACGATGATGTGGTCCTCCAGCCGGATGCCCACCGCTTCCAGGGCCAGCCGGGTCCGGTCCGTGGCGGCGCGGTCCTCCGGAGACGGCAGGGCGATGCCGCTGGGGTGGTTGTGAGCCAGGACCACGGCGCTGGCGGAGGCGGTCAGCGCGTCGGCGGCCAGCTTCCGCACGTCCAGATTCACCGCCGAAGCAGTCCCTTCCCCCAGGCGCTTCCGGGACAGGAGCTTGCCCTTCTGGTCCAGGCAGAGCATGTAAACCGCCTCGTTCCGCTCCTGGGAAAACAGCTCCAGGAGGTACTCCCCCAGCTTGTCATAGGAGGTCAGCGGGGTTTCCTGTTCCAGCTCCTCCAGGCGGGCTTTCCGGGCGATGCCCGCCGACAGGCGCAGCAGCACCGCCGTGCGTTCCTTCACGCCCTTGACCTTCACCAGCCGTTCCACCGGGGCGGTGAGGACGTTCATCAGGCTTCCAAACTCCTCGATCAGCGCATGGGCCAGCGGGTTGACGTTCCCCTGGGGGATGGCGTAGAACAGCAGGAGCTCCAGCGCCTCGTGCTCGGCGAAGCCCTCCAGGCCGTTTTTCAAAAAGCGCTCCCGCATCCGCTCCCGGTGCCCGTCGTGGACGCCCATAGCCTCACCCTCCGTCGTCCCCGCCGGTCTCTCCCGGCGGGGCAGATTCGGAGAATATCATAGCATATTTAGGAGAAACCGTCAATCTTTCGCCGCCCAACGCGCGCCATTTTCCCCGCCGCCCGACTGCCCCCTGCTTCAAACGCCCGCCGTGGGCCGTCGAAATAAAAATCACGATTCTACAAAAATTTCTGTATACAAAACGAAATTCCTGTGCTATACTATACCGAGTTGACCCTGCCGGCGCGTTTTTTCACAGCGCCGCGGGACGGCCTGGAGGGCTTCCAGGCGTTTGATCTTTGTATTTTTCCGGCGCGGGACGCGCTTCCCCTCCGGTCAAATAAATTTCATACCAGGGCCTGTTTTTCCAGTCCCTGAGCGGCCTTTCATATCTGGATACGACAGGACGTCACCAAACCTCCGCCGGCGTAACGGGGCCGGGCGGACAGCGGGCGCCTCTTCTTTCTTATGCCCTTTTATCCGGTGAAACCGCCGCGCTACATCTTTTTGAGTTTAAAGGAGTTTCATTCGATCTATGGCAGAAAAACTGAAAATCATCCCTCTGGGCGGTCTCAATGAGATCGGCAAGAACATGACCGCCTACGAGTACGGCGGGGAGATCATCGTCGTGGACTGCGGCATGGCCTTCCCCGGGGACGACATGTACGGCATCGACTGCATCATCCCCGACGTGACCTACCTCATCAAGAACCGCGCCCGCATCCGGGGCCTCTTCATCACCCACGGCCACGAGGACCACGTGGGGGCCATCCCCTACGTCCTCAAGCAGGTGAACCTGCCCATCTACTGCACCCGCTTCACCGCCGGCCTCATCCAGCTGAAGCTGGAGGAGCACGGCCTGGTGAAGTCCACCAAGCTCATCACCGTGGAGCCGGGCAAGGCCGTCCGGGCGGGGAAGTTCACCGTGGAATTCATCCACGTGAACCACTCCATCGCCGACTCCGTGGCCTTCGCCATCCACACCCACATGGGCACCGTGGTCCACACCGGCGACTTCAAGATCGACTCCACCCCCATCGACGGGGAGGTCATCGACCTGGCCCGCCTGGGCGAGCTGGGCAAGGAGGGCGTCCTGGCCCTGTGCGCCGACTCCACCAACGTGGAGCGCCCCGGCTACACCCTCAGCGAGCGGGCCGTGGGCCAGACCTTCATGCGCCAGTTCCAGGGCTGCGAGGAGCGGATCATCGTCACCACCTTCGCCTCCAACGTCCACCGCATCCAGCAGGTGCTGGACGCCGCCGCCGCCCACGGGCGGAAGGTGGCCGTCACCGGCCGGTCCATGGAGAACATCATGCGGGTGTCCACGGAGCTGGGCTATATGAAGGTGCCCAAGAACACCCTGGTGGACATCAACAAGATCAAGAGCCTGCCGAAAAACAAGCAGGTCATCGTCACCACCGGCTCCCAGGGCGAGGAAATGAGCGCCCTGTACCGCATGGCCTTCTCCACCCACAAGCAGGTGGAGGTGGGCCCCGGGGACAAGGTGATCATCTCCGCCTCCGCCATCCCCGGCAACGAGGTGACGGTGAGCCGGGTCATCAACGAGCTGTTCCGCAAGGGCGTCCACGTGGTCTATGACAAGGCCGACATGCTCCACGTCTCCGGCCATGCCTGCCAGGAGGAGCTGAAAATCGTCCATGCCCTGACCCGGCCCCGGTTCTTCATCCCCCTCCACGGCGAACAGCGGATGCTGCAAATTCACAGCCAGGTAGCCCAGCAGATGGGCCTGGACCGGAACCACATCGCCATCGCGGAAAACGGAAGCGTCATCGAGCTGACGGCCAAGACGCTGAAAATCGGCGGCGCGGTCCCCGCCGGGGAGGTCTACGTGGACGGTTCCGGCGTGGGCGACGTGGGAGCCGTAGTCATGCGGGATCGCAAGCGCCTGGCCGAGGACGGCATGGTGGTGGTGGTCATGCCCATCTCCAGCCACGACGGCGGACTGCTGAGCCCTCCGGAGATCGTGACCCGGGGCTTCATCTACGTGAAGGAGTCCGGGGACCTGATGAAGGAGCTCCAGAACATCGCCATGGACGCGGCGGATTCCGTCACCCGCAAGCGCGGGCGGGACGACGGCGAGCTCCGCGGCGTGGTGAAGTCGGCGGTGAGCAGCTACCTGTTCAAGACGACGAAGCGCAGCCCCATGGTCATCCCCGTTGTGACCAGGCTGTGAGCCAGGGGAAAGCCGCTTAAAGAGAGGTCTTCCATCGTTCGAAATGCAAATGCAGGGGCGGTTAAATAACCGCCCCTGCATTCTGCTTCTATAGGAATGTCTCCGATCGGGGTATTTCCCCGCCTGGACTTCCGTTCATCTCTTCGTGAACCGCTCCGGGAAGGACCTTTCAAAAACGCCCGCCCGCCGTTTTCGGCGGACGGGCGCTTATATTATGCCTTCGCCTGGAAGACCGCCTTCATGCCCTTGTAGGTCTCATAGCAGTCCAGCTTGGACACCGTTTCGAAGGGGGCGTGCATGCTCAGCACCGGCACGCCTGCGTCCAGGGTGTTGATGTTCCGGTTGGCCATATACATGGCCACCGTGCCGCCGCCGCCGGCGTCCACCTTGCCCAGCTCGGAAATCTGCCAGATCACCCCCGCCTCGTCGAAGAGCCGCCGGACATAGGCCACCGTCTCCGCGTCCGCGTCGGAGGCCCCGGACTTGCCCCGGGCCCCGGTGTACTTGCACAGGCCCACGCCGTAGTTGATCTGGGACTCGTTCCGCTTCTCGAACACGTCGGGGAAGTTGGGGTCGTAAGCCGCCGTCACGTCGGCGCTGAGGCAGAAGGACTTGGCGAAGCAGCTCCGCAGCGTCACCCCCTGGGCGGCGCACAGGTCCTCGATGAACGTATCAAAGGCGGCGGACTGCATGCCCGTCACGCCGTCGGAGCCGATCTCCTCCTTGTCCGCCAGAATGCACACGGCGGTTCTCGCCGGAGTCTCCTCCAGGTCCAGCAGGGCCTTGAGGGCGGCGTAGGCGCAGACCCGGTCGTCATGCCCGTAAGCCCCGATGAGGGAGCGGTCCAGGCCGACGTCGCAGGCCTTCACCGCCGGGACGGCCTCCAGCTCCGCAGAGGCGAGATCGTCCTCCACAATCCCGTATTTCTCGTGCAAAAGCTGCATCACCGCCAGCTTCACCCGGCCGGACTCCTCCTCCCCGCCGATGGGGCGGCTGCCCAGCAGAAGGTTCAGCGTCTCGCCGGGAACCGCTTCCGCCAGGGGCTTTTTGTTCTGCGCCGCTCCCAGGTGGGGCAGCAGGTCCGTGATGACCAGACGGGGCTCCCCCTCCTCCTCGCCGATGCGGACGGCCGCTTTGGTTCCATCCTTACGGATGACCACGCCGTGAAGGGCCAGGGGGATGGTCACCCACTGGTACTTGCGGATGCCGCCGTAATAGTGGGTTTTGAAATACGCCAGCTCGCTGTCCTCATAGAGGGGGTTGGGCTTCAGGTCCAGCCGGGGGGAGTCGATGTGAGCCGCCGCCAGCTGGATGCCCTCGGACAGGGGCTTTTGGCCGATGCGGGCCAGCATCACCGCCTTGCCCCGGTTGCAGACATAGAATTTATCGCCGGGGTTCACCGCCATGCCGGGGGTAAAGGGCCGGTAGCCCTGGGCCTCCGCCAGGCGGATGGACTCGGCGGCGCAGAGCCGCTCGGTCTTGCTCGCGTCCAGGAAGGTCTTATACCCGGTGCAGTACGCCTCCATCTCCGCCCGGCCGGCGTCGGTGAGCAGGTCGTACCCGTTTTTCTTGGTGGACAGGAGCTGTTCTTTCAGCTCCTTAAACTCGGACTTTTCCATGGGAAATGCCTCCTTCATTGTTCAATGTTCAGCTCCGCCGCTTCTCCTCCTGGATGGACTCGATCAACCGCTCGAAGAAGAGAATGGCGTCCTTTCGGAACTCCTCCGGGGAATCGCTGGCGTTGTTCAGCTCGCAGTCGCACTTGCCCCGGTAATACTCGTCCTGCTTCTGGGCGTTGATGCGCAGGCGGGCGTACTGCTCCGAGATGCCGTCCCGGGCCATGACCCGCTTCACCCGCAGCTCCGTGGGGGCCGTGACGGCCACGGTCCGGTCGCACAGGCGGTCCAGGCCGCTCTCGAAGAGGTTGATGGCGTCCACGGCGTACAGGCCGTCGGCGGCCTCCACCCGGCGCTCCAGCTCCGGCACCAGGAAGTGGAAAACGATGGCGTTCAGCTGGTCCAGCCGCTCCCGCTTGGCGAAGACCTCCTGGCCCAGCTTCTTCCGGTTCAGATGGCCGTCCTGGGTGAACACGCCGGGGAATTTCACGTTGATGGCGTTCTTGAAATCCTCGCTGCCCTCCAGAATCTCGTTGTACACCTGGTCGCAGTCGATGACCTGGCCCCCCAGGTCCCGCAGGGCGTTCAGGGCGCTGGTCTTTCCCGCGCCGGTGCCCCCGGTGAGGCCCAGGATGATGCGCTGGCTGTCCGCGTTGATGATGCGGAAGCCCGCCGCCTTTTTCAGCCGGTTGCCGATGGCCAGGCCAAGGCCCCGGTTGTCCGGGCACTGGGCGTAGATCTCCGTCACGTCCGTGCTGTCGAAGCTCCGCAGGGCCTCGAAGACCCGCTGGGCCTGGACCTGTTTGTCTGTGAACGGCCCCAGAGGATGGACCAGCTGCTGGGGGAAGAGGTGGGCGAACTCGTCGAAGCAGATCACCCCCGCGCCGGGCGCGGCCCGGCGCTCGATCTCACGGGCGGAGTTCATGGGCGCTCCGGTGATGACCGTCACCGGGGCCTTGGGGGCGTAATGACGGTACTTCATCCCCGGCGCGCCGGGGCGCTCCCCTTCTTTCAGGGAGGCATTGACGGCCCGGTCCACGTCGATGTGGCCGATGAGCCGCTCGATGTCCTCCACCGGCAGTCCGCCGGGGCGGAGCAGCCGGGGGGGCTCGCAGGTCAGGTCCAGCACCGTGGACTCCACGCCCACCGTGCAGGGCCCGCCGTCCACGATCATGTCCACCCGGCCCCCCACGTCCTCCAGCACGTCCTGGGCGGTGGTGCAGCTGGGACGGCCCGAGGCGTTGGCGCTGGGGGCGGCGATGGCCATGCCCGCCTCCCGGAGAATGGCCAGGGTAACGGGGTGGTTGGGGCAGCGGACACCCACGGTGTCCAGCCCCGCCGTGGTCACGTCGGGGACGGTGGGCTGGCGCTTCAGCACCATGGTCAGAGGTCCGGGCCAGAATTTCCGGGCCAGGGTGTAGGCCACGGGGGGAATGTCCGCGCAGTACCGGGGGAGCCACTGGGCCCCGGTGACATGGAGAATGAGGGGGTTGTCCTGGGGACGGCCCTTCACCTGGAAGATGCGCCGGACGGAGTCCGGGTTGCACGCGTCGGCCCCCAGGCCATACACGGTTTCCGTGGGGATGCCCACCAGGCCCCCCTCCCGGAGTATCTTGGCGGCGGCGGAAATCTTGTCCTCGATCTCCTTCTGCTGCCCCTTGGTGTCCCGCAAGTCGTAATAAATCGTCTGCATATCGTTCGCCTCTATCTCTCCGTTCGGGCTCCCGCCCGGTTTTTACGCCGCAAAATCACTCTGTATACCACCCATGCCAGCGCCGCCAAAGCCAGCGGCAAAAGAAGCAGGGCGCAGGTGCCCATGATCTCCGCGTCCTCGGCGGCATAGGGGTTTTCCTCCGCGCCGTACTTCATCACATACAGGGTCCCCCGCAGCCAGGCCCAGGCCAACAGGAGCTCCACGATGGTCAGGCAGGCGGCCAGCCCCCAAGAAAACCCCGCCAGGAGCATCCGCAGCAGCCGCCTCATTCCCCGCCGCCTTTCAGCTTCTCCGCCTGGTCCGCCGTGACCAGGGCGTCGATGACCTCGTCCAGGTCCCCGTCCAGGAAGGCGTCCAGCTTGTACAGCGTCAGGCCGATGCGGTGGTCCGTCACCCGGCCCTGGGGGAAGTTGTAGGTCCGGACCCGCTCGCTGCGGTCCCCGCTGCCCACCTGGCTCCGGCGGTCCGCGGCCTCCGCCTCGGCCCGCTTGGCCTGCTCCCGCTCGTAGAGGCGGGAGCGGAGGACCTTCATGGCCTTGTCCTTGTTCTTGTACTGGCTCCGCTCATCCTGGCACTCCACCACCAGGCCCGTGGGCAGGTGGGTGATGCGGATGGCGGACTCCGTCTTGTTGACGTGCTGCCCCCCCGCGCCGGAGGAGCGGTAGGTGTCGATCTGGAGGTCCCTGGGGTCGATGTCCACGTCCACCTCCTCCGCCTCGGGGAGCACCGCCACAGTGGCGGCGCTGGTGTGGATGCGGCCCCCGGACTCCGTCTCCGGAACCCGCTGGACCCGGTGAACGCCGCTCTCGAATTTCAGCCGGGAGAAGGCCCCCTCGCCCTCCACCAGTACGCTGCACTCCTTCACGCCCCCCAGCTCCGTCTCGCTGAGGCTCAGGGTCTCCATCCGCCAGCCCCGGCGCTGGGCGTACATGCCGTACATCCGCAGCAGCGAATGGGCGAACAGCGCCCCCTCCTCGCCGCCCACGCCGCCCCGGAGCTCCAGGATGACGTTCCGGCTGTCGTTGGGGTCCCTGGGCAGGAGAAGGAGCTTCAGCTCCCCTTCCAGCCGCTCCGCCTCGGACCGGGCGGCGGACAGCTCCTCCTGGGCCAGCTCCTTCATCTCCGGGTCCCGGAGAAGGGCCTCCGCCTCCGCCCGGCGGCGCTCCGCCGCCTGGAGGGCTTTCCAGGCGTCCACCGTGGGGGTAAGCTCCTTCAGCTCCCGCTGGAGGGTTCTCAGCCGGGCGCTGTCGCCGTACACGGCGGGGTCCGCCAGCTGGGCCTCCAGGTCCTCCTGGCGGAGGGCCAGCTCTTTTAGTCTTTCCAGCATGGCACGCCTCCTAGACGTCGTTGGGGCCGCAAAAAACCGTCAGCGGCCCGAGCTCTGCAAAAATTCCTGGGTCTGGCGGAGAAATTCCTCCTGCCAGAAGGCGTAGCCCACGGAGCCGCTCCGGAGGGAGACGGCGGTCCGGTGGCCGCAGGGGGTGTAGCGGTCCATCTGCTCGAAAATCTCCTCGTTCTTATCCTCACAGCCCCTGGTCAGGACATAGGAGGCGTTCCGGAGGCTCCTGCCGTTCTGCTTCAAAAAGCTCCGGACCACGGAGCTGCACCGCCCCGCCCACACCGGGGACCCCACGATCACCAGCCGGTAATCCGTCAGGGGAAACTTGGCGGAGCACTGCACCGGCGGCAGGGTGCGCCGCACGGCGTCCACCCCGCAGCGGAGCCAGCCGCCCCAGCCGCTGCGGTCCACATTGTCCTGGAGCTCGGCCAGTTCCGCCCCCAGGGCCTGCGCGATCTCCTCCATGGCCCGGCGGGTGTTCCCCGTCCGGGAGTAGTAGACGCACAGCACGTTGTTCCAAGCCACTTGGTCATCTCCTTTATATCAGCACGGGTTCTCAGTCCAGCAATGCCGTCTTCACCACAGCAAACGCTTCCCGCAAATAGTAATTGGCCGTAAGCCACCACCAAGGCAGCTCCGCCGGAATGTCGACGATCTTCAACCCCTGCTTCTGGGCAATCATATGAGCCCGGAAGCAGTGGAAATCATTCGTCACCACGGCGATCACCGCCGTCTCCGTATCCAGTCCGTAATCCTCCAGCAGCGCCTTGGAAAACCGGAAGTTCTCCGCCGTGCTGGTGGAGCGGTCCTCCAGGAGATACCGGGCGTTCGTCTCCTCGCTGTTGGTCCACAGCGCCCGCCGCATGGCCTCCGCCTCGGAAACCGCCTCCCCCGGCCCCTGTCCTCCGGAGAGGACCACGGGCACATCCGGGTGTTTTGGGAGGTACTGCGCCGCCGCCTGAATCCGGGACCACAGCGCCGCCGAAGGCGTCTCGCCGTTGACCCCGGCCCCCAGCACGATCACCGCGTCCACCGGAACGGCGGAGTTGTCCGCCTCCCCCCGAAAGACCACAACGGTCTCAATACTCACCAGACACACGATTCCAACGGTCAACCCCGCCAGAAACACGCGCCAGCAAATCTTCCCCGCCCGAGATTTTTCGCCCCAGCGGCGCATAAACAGTCCAAGATTCCAAACCGCCAGCACGCCCAAAAGGAAGTACCCGGTAAACCGCATCCCATTGGGAATCACAACGAGCCCCAGCCCCAAAAGCGCCAGCGCCCCCATCCCAATTTTCCGCCAAAGCCTCACAATCTACCTATCTCCTATCTTCTATCTCCTAACGCTATCTCCACTCTTCACTCTAGGCTCTATTCACCGGCCTCTTCGCTGAGCTGTTCCCACCTCTCATAAAGCGCGTCCAGCTCCGCCTGAGCGGCCTCCCGCTCAGCGGTCAGCTCCGTCAGTTTTTCGTAGTCGCAGGCGGCGGCTTCCATATCCGCCTCCAGGACGGCGATGTTTTCCTCCGCCTTGGCAATGTCCCGCTCGCAGATGGTCAGCTGCCGCCGGGCATTCTGCTGCGCCCGGTTTCCCCTGGGGGAGCGCTCCACCCGCTCCCTCGGGGGTTTGCCGGGGTCCCGCTTCACCGCCTCGTCCTGGGCCTTGACCTGGCGGTACTGGGCGAAGCCCATGGGATAATCTGTGATGGTATCATCAGCCAATTCCCAAATTCGGGTGGCAAAACGGTTGATAAAATAGCGGTCGTGGCTGACAAACAGCAGCGTCCCGTCGTAGGACTCCACCGCCTCCTCGATCCACTCCCGGGAGGCGATGTCCAGATGGTTCGTCGGCTCGTCCAAAATGAGGAAATTGATCTCCCCATCCATCAGCATACACAGCCGCAGGCGGCTCTGCTCGCCGCCGGAGAGGACGGAAACGGGCTTGAACACGTCCTCGCCCCGGAAATCATAGGCCGCCAGACGGTTCCGGGCGCTCTGGGCCGAGAGGCCCCGCTTGGCTCCCATCATGTTCTCCACCAGGTTCCAGTCCGGGTGGTCGAAGTGGATGATCTGGGGCAGGTAGGCGGTCTTGGCCTGGGGCCCCAGCTTGATGCGGCCGTCGTCGGGGTACAGCTCCCCCACGATCATCTTGATGAGGGTGGACTTCCCCGCGCCGTTGTCACCGATGAGGGCGATGCGCTCGCCCCCTTCGACCTTCAGGGTGATGCCCTCAAAGAGGCGCTTGTCCCCGTAGGACTTGGAGACGTTCCGGATGCCCAGGACCTCGTCTCCGTGGAACTCGGCGGTGGAAAAGCGGGCGTCCATCTTCCGGGCCTTGGTGGGCTTGGCGGTGGTGCGCATGCGCTCGATGCGCCGCTCGATGTTGATGGCCCGGCGATAGGTCTTGTCCATCCCCTGGAAAGCCCAGAGGCGGAGCTGGTCCGCCGCCTTTTCCAGTTGCTGAATCTTGGCCTGTTCCTTCTCATATTGCTTCAGCCTCTCCTGATAGCGGCGCTCTTTCTCCACTACGTAGAAGCTGTAATTCCCGCTGTAAAACTCCGCCTTGCCGTCCTCGATCTCAATGACGCGGGTAACCACCCGGTCCAGAAAATAGCGGTCGTGGGAAATGACGGCCACGGTGCCCCGGAAGCCCCGGATATACTCCTCCAGCCACTCGGTGGCGTGGAGGTCCAGGTGGTTGGTGGGCTCGTCCAGCAGCAGCACGTCCGTGTCCTCCAGGATGAGCCGCCCCAGATTCACCCGGGTCTTTTCCCCGCCGGAGAGGCTGTCGAAGAGCTGGCCCCGCTGCTCCTGGGAGATGGAGAGGCCGTTGGCAATCTTGTTCACGGCCACGTCGGTGTCGTAGCCGCCGAAGACCTCAAACCGCTCGCTGAGGGACCCGTACCGCCGCAGCAGCGCCGGGTCCGTCTCCCCCTGGGCCATGCGGGCCGCCAGGGACTCCATTTCCTTCGCCAGGCCCTCCAGCCGCTGGAAGGCGGAGCGGAGCACGTCCTCCACGGTGTACCCCGCCGGGTAGACGGGAATCTGGGAAATCAGTCCCAGCCGCCGCCCCTGGCCGACGGTCACCTGGCCCTCGTCCGGCTCCAGCTCCTGGGTGAGGATGCGAAAGAGGGTGGTTTTCCCCGCGCCGTTCCGGCCCAGCAGGCCCACCCGCTCCCCCTGGTCGATCTGAAAGGTCAGGCCGTCCAGGACGTTCCGCCCCACCTCGAAGGACTTGACCAGGGAGTTGACTTGTATCTCTATCATGACGCTTTTCCGTTATACTCCTTGCAGCTGTTCCACCAGCTGCCCAAACTTCATGGCGTGGGAGGCTTTCACCAGCATCACCGTTCCCGGCGTCAGCTGGCGGTGGAGCTCCGGCAGGGCCTCCTCCTTCGTGGGGTAGTAGAGGACGTTGCCGCCGCTCTGGGCCGTGCCGTCGGCGATGCGCCCGGCGTGGTCCCCGGTGCCGATGGCGAAGACGAAATCAATGCCCAGCATGGCCGCTAAAGCCCCGATGTTGTAATGCGCCCGGCTCCCCAGGTCTCCCAGCTCCCCCATGTCCCCCAGGACGGCAATTTTCTTATCCCGCTCCGTCCGGGCCAGGATGTCCAGCGCCGCCGCCACGGACTGGGGGTTGGCGTTGTAGCAGTCGTCCAGAATCATCCGCTCCCCCGGCAGGCGGAGGACCCGCATCCGGCTCCCCGCCGGGACGTAGGACGCGGCTCCCCTGGAAATCTCCTCTGCGTTCAGCCCCAGGGCCTCGCCGATGGCGGCGGCGATGGCGGCGGCGTAGGCCATGTGCTCCCCGGGGGCGGGGATGTCCAGAGTGCAGCGGTTTTTCTCCGTGACGACGGTGCAGCGGACGCCCTCCACGCCGTGGTCGATCAGGTCCGTGATGCGGGCCTGGCAGTGCTGGGACTTGCCGCAGCGGACGGTCCGGAAGGGAACCGCCACCGTGTCCAGCAGGGGGTCGTCGCCATTGAGGACGGCCAGGCCGTCCTTCTTCAAATGCTCGAAAATCTCGCACTTGGCCTTTAAGATGCCCTCCCGGCTGCCCAGGTATTCAATGTGCGCGTCGCCGATGTTGGAAATTACGGCGATATCGGGCTTCACCATGGCGGTGAGATACGCAATCTCGCCGAAGTGGTTCATGCCCGTCTCGATCACCGCCGCCTGATGCTCATGGGTCAGGCCCAGGAGGGTCAGGGGGGTCCCCACGTCGTTGTTGTAGTTCTCCGGGGTCTTCCACACCTTCAGCTTCGCCCCCAGGACGGCGGCAATCATCTCCTTGGTGGTGGTTTTCCCCACGCTTCCGGTGACCTGGACAATGGGAATGGAAAACTGGTCCCGGTAGGCGGACGCCAGGTCCCGGAGGGCCAGGCGGGTGTCCTTCACCTGAATATAGAACTTATCCGGGCGCAGGACCTCCGGCGGGCGGGCGCAGAGGCACCCCGCCGCGCCGCCGTCCAGGGCGGCGTCGATAAAATCATGTCCGTCAAAGCGCTCGCCCACCCAGGGCAGGAACAAACAGCCGGGGGTCAGCTTACGGCTGTCGGTGCAGACCGCGGTGACGGCGGGGGCGTTTTCGCTGGGGTTCAGCCATACGCCGTCCACGGCGGAAGTGATCTGGCCAACAGTCATGGGCTCCATTCCATCGTCCTCCTCGCGCCCCGGAGGGCGCTTGTGTTTCTTGTTTATGTATACAGTAATAAAATAGTATGGCTTTCGTTGCCGTCGCTTCGGCTTGGATAAGTACCAGACTATCAGAGCGCGCGAAAGCTCTTTTTAGTTCCTTTTTCTCTCGAGAAAAAGGAACTACCGGCGTTTTAAGTTGAGGGAGAGGCGGGCGATCTTCTCGCAGAGGTCGTCGTAGCTCATGCCCACGGCGGCGGCTTCCTGGGGGACGAAGCTGGTGGGCGTCATCCCCGGCAGGGAGTTGGCCTCCAGGCACCAGAGCCGGCCCGCCTCATCCAGAATCATGTCCGTCCGGGAATAGACCTCCAGCCCCAGGGCCCTGTGGACCGCCAGGGCCAAATCCCCGGCGGCGCGGGCTTCCTCTTCCGTCAGATGGGCGGGGCAGGTCTCCAGCGCCGCGCCCTTCTGGTACTTGGCGGCATAGTCAAATTCCTTCCCAGCGGGCACTGTTTCCACGGCGGGCAGGGCCCGGTCCCCCAGCACCGCCACGGTCAGCTCCCGGCCCACGATGCGCTTTTCCCAGAAAATCTGCCCGCCGTACTGGCGGACCTTCACCAGGGCGTCCCGCAGCTCCTCCCGGTTCTCCGGCAGGAACACCCCCAGAGAGGAGCCTCCGGTGGCGGTCTTCACGACGCAGGGCACGGGCAGGGTCTCCGCCAGACGGTCCACGTCCTCCGGGCCGTAGTCCAGGGGCTTCCACTCCGGGGTGGGGATGCCCGCAGCCTCCATCACCCGCTTGCTGACGGCTTTGTCCATGGCAATGCCGGAGGCCAGATAGCCCGCGCCGGTGTAGGGCACGCCCAGCAGGTCCAGCAGGGCCTGAACCCGGCCGTCCTCGCCGTCCCGGCCGTGGAGGCCCAGGAACACCAGGTCCGCCATCTGGCACAGCTCCAGCACGTGGGGCCCGAAGACCCGGGGACTCTGGTCCTTCCGGCTGCGGCGGACCGCCTCCAGGTCCGGGGCGGCGGCTTCGATGCGGGCGTCGGGACAGAGGCCGTCCGGCGCGTCGAAGAGGGTATCCGGGTCCTGGGGGAGGTCCTCCAGGCCCAGGAAGAGGTCGATTAAAATGGCGCGGTGGCCCCGGCGGCGCAGGGCCCGGCAGATGCCGGTCCCCGTGACCAGGGACACGGCCCGCTCCGGGGACAGCCCCCCGGCCAGTACGATGATCTTCATGCAGGTTCCTCCAAGGTTGGGATAACACTAGACTATTACAATCTGTTATAGTTTATCACATGCCGGAGGCAAATACAACCAGGAAAACGGTTTTTGGCGAAAAAGACCATCCTTGTTCCGCGCGTGCCGGTTGTCTTTTTGCTTCCCCTTCCGCCGCAGATATGCGCCTCAGGAAGGGAGGGCCTTTCATGGAGCAACTTTGCCCAGGGAGCCGGAGCGGCGCAGGGGTCAATAATAGGAATTTACGCCGTTCTGACGGAGCATGCGCTCGCACATGTCCCGCTGCTTGGTGTCGTAGAACTCGATATATTTCAAGGAGTAGATGTCGCAGGCGATATAACGCTCCCGGCCGGGCTGGTAGATGATGACGTAATCATTGCCCACGTCGTGGAGGATGCCTTCCCAGGCGGTGGTGCCCTGGGTGCCGATGAGGAATGTGGCCGTGACGAAGTTCCCGCGGTTGCGCAGGAGCATGGCCTTCAGAGAGCCCAGAAACGCCTCGTTCATGTCCGCTGGGGCCTCGATGACCTCGATGGGCTGGTGGGTCTCCAGGTCCAGGGTGCCGGTACTGCCGGTGAACTCGTTCCGGGGGGCGTAATAAGGCGCGGAACGGTAGAGCGCGGGGGGCGGGGCGCTGGGGGCCGGAGCGCCGGAAGCCGTGGCGGATGTGTTGGTGTTGGTAGTGGTCGTGGTGGTCTGGGGGGCTGCGGCGGCATGGGGGGACGCCGAGGCGGAGGCCGTGGTGGTCGTGGTGGTGGAGGTGGTGGACGAGGCGTGGGCCGCAGGCTGGGCGGCGCTGATCTCGGAGGACCAGTCCATCATGGGTCGGGTGGGATATTGTGTGTTGGGCATTATGAACACCTCTCAGGTTTTGTAGTATGCATCGGTAGAAGAATATAAATTATGTAGTATTGAAAATGCAGCTGAAAAACGGACTCTGGAGTGCAGAGTCCATGGCCCGCCGTATAGGAGCCGCGGCCCCCCTACCCTCCTCAAAACGATAAAATTTTGAGGAGGAATCAAAAATGCAAGATGCGGAAACCATGTCCGGCATGATGCAGGACCAGACGCAATACATCATGATGCCCAAAATAAGATACGCCCGGGAGACCGGCACGTATGTCAGTTATGACATCGCAGCCTACGACTGCTTTGCACGTGACATCGTGGAGGTCGTCCCGGACGTGACGCCAGACCGTGACCTGGCACTGCGCATGGTAGGCACGTTCAACAGACACCAGCTCTCGCCCTGCCACCTGCGTGACGCTATCCTAGGTGGTGTTCACATAAGTGCATCAACAGTGAGAGCGAAATAAACAAAGG
>CAQVQZ010000030.1 GCA_948902155.1 uncultured Oscillibacter sp. | reverse complement strand
GCGGGAGATCGTCACCGCCGGAGCCAGCCAGCTTCTGAAGCTCCCGGAGTTCCGGGACGCCGACAAGGCCCACGAGCTCATGAGCTTCCTGGCCGACAGCAAGGAGGAGCTCCCCATGCCGGAGCACCGGCCCATGGAGATTTTAATCGGCCCGGAGAACGTCAAGGAGGCGCTGAAAGACACCAGCGTGGTGGTCGCCAGCTATGATATAGGAGACAATATGCGGGGCCTCATCGGCGTGGTGGGTCCCACGAGAATGGATTACGCGGCGGTAGCCGCCCGGCTCTCCGGCTTTGCCGAGGGGCTGACAAGATTGTTTGGAAAACAGGAATTACCCCCGAAGGAGGATCAGAAATGACCGAAGAGAACAAGCAGCCCCTGGAGGAGGAAGCGGAAACTCCGGAAACCGAGACCCCCGAAGCTCCACCGGAGGAACCGGCGGAGAAAACCGCCAAGGGCAGAAAGAAAAAGGAAAAGGGCGGCATCACCTTCACCCGGGAACAGGTGGAGCAGATGGAAGCGGCGGTAAAGCAGCTGGAGACCACCAAGGACCAGTTCGCCCGCCTGGCGGCGGAGTACGACAACTACCGCAAGCGCACCGCCAAGGAAAAGGAAACCCTCTACCAGGACGCCAAGGCCGACACCATCAAGGAATTTCTGGCGGTATACGACAACCTGGAGCGCGCGGCCAACGCCCCCGGCGGCGAGGACGACCCCCACAAAAAGGGCCTGGTGATGATTTTCACCCAGTACAAGGAGCTTCTGAAAAAGCTGGGCGTCGCGGAGATCGAGGCCCAGGGCCAGCCCTTCGACCCGGAGCGCCACGAGGCGGTCATGCACATTGAGGATGAAAACCTCGGGGAAAACGAGGTGGCCCAGGTCTTCCAGGCGGGCTTTCTGCTGGGAGATAAGGTCATCCGGCACGCTGTCGTCCAAGTCGCGAACTGAAATAATTAGGAATTAGGAATGAGGAATTTTTCGTTTAAGATGACGCTCCTGTTTCTAATACAATTCCTAACTCCTAATTTCTAATTCCTAATTTCTTTAAATAAAATACTATTTATGCGAATATAGGAGGCAATCATTATGTCTAAAGTTATCGGTATCGATCTTGGAACCACCAACTCCTGCGTGGCGGTCATGGAGGGCGGCGAGGCCGTCGTCATCGCCAACGCCGAGGGCAACCGCACCACCCCCTCCGTCGTCGCCTTTTCCAAGACCGGCGAGCGCATGGTGGGCCAGGTAGCCAAGCGTCAGGCCATTACCAACCCCGACCGGACCATCTCCTCCATCAAGCGGGAAATGGGCTCCGACCACCGGGTGAGCATTGACGGTAAGAACTACACCCCCCAGGAAATCAGCGCCATGATCCTCCAGAAGCTGAAGGCCGACGCCGAGGCGTATCTGGGCGGCGCCGTCACCGAGGCCGTCATCACCGTCCCCGCGTACTTCACCGACTCCCAGCGGCAGGCTACCAAGGACGCGGGCAAGATCGCGGGCCTGGACGTCAAGCGCATCATCAACGAGCCCACCGCCGCGGCCCTGGCCTACGGCGTGGATAAGGAGCAGACCCAGAAGATCATGGTCTACGACCTGGGCGGCGGCACCTTCGACGTGTCCATCTTGGACATCGACGACGGCGTGATCGAGGTTCTGGCCACCGCCGGCAACAACCGCCTGGGCGGCGACGACTTCGACGAGTGCGTCATGAAGTGGCTGGTTTCTGAGTTCAAGCGCACCGACGGCGTGGACCTCTCCAGCGACAAGGTCGCCATGCAGCGCCTGAAAGAGGCCGCCGAGAAGGCCAAGATCGAGCTCTCCGGCGTCACCACCTCCAACATCAACCTGCCCTATATCACCGCCGACGCCACCGGCCCCAAGCATCTGGACGTGACCCTCTCCCGGGCGAAGTTCAACGAGCTCACCGCCCATCTGGTGGACGCCACCATGGGCCCCGTGCGCCAGGCCATGAGCGACGCGGGCCTCAAGCCCTCCGACCTCTCCAAGGTCCTGCTGGTGGGCGGCTCCAGCCGCATCCCCGCCGTCCAGGACGCCGTGAAGAGCTTCACCGGCTCCGATCCCTTCAAGGGCATCAACCCCGATGAGTGCGTCGCCATGGGCGCGGCCCTCCAGGCGGGCGTGCTGACCGGCGACGTGAAGGGCCTCCTCCTGCTGGACGTGACCCCGCTGTCCCTGGGCATCGAGACCTACGGCGGCGTGTGCACCAAGCTGATTGACCGCAACACCACCATCCCCGTGAAAAAGAGCCAGGTCTTCTCCACCGCCGCCGACAACCAGACCAGCGTGGAGGTCAACGTCCTCCAGGGCGAGCGGGAGATGGCCGCCGCCAACAAGAGCCTGGGCCGCTTCCACCTGGACGGCATCGCCCCGGCCCGCCGCGGCGTGCCTCAGATCGAGGTCACCTTCGACATCGACGCCAACGGCATCGTCAACGTCTCCGCCAAGGACCTGGGCACCGGCACGGAGCAGCACATCACCATCACCTCCTCCTCCAACATGAGCAAGGAGGACATTGAGAAAGCCGTCAAGGAGGCGGAGCAGTACGCCGCCCAGGACAAGAAGCTCAAGGAAGAGGTGGAGACCCGGAACCAGGCCGACCAGATGGTCTATCAGTGCGAGAAGACCCTGGCGGACATGGGCGACAAGATTCCCGCCGACGACAAGGGCAAGGTCCAGGGCGCGCTTGACAAGCTGAAGGAAACCCTGAAGGGCCAGGACACCGCCGCCATCAAGGCGGACACGGAAGCCCTCCAGCAGGCGTTCTACGCCGTCAGCGAAAAGCTGTACCAGCAGGCGAACCCCCAGGGCGCGCAGCCCGGCGGCGACGCCGGAGCCTCCCAGGAGGGCCAGTATTACGACGCCGATTACAAGGTCGTGGACGACGACGAGCAGAAGAAATAAAATGGGATTATGCGGAGCCGCTGAAAGGCGGCTCCGCATCCCCCTGTTAATTACCCGGCCCGAAGCCCAGCGCAGCGGGTTCGGGACGGAGAGGAGGAGCAAGGGAGCGGGCGCAGTTTTCGCCGGAAGGCGGAAACGGAGCTTAGCGGACTTTGCGACGACGAATGGCAGATCAAAAACGAGATTATTACGAAATCCTGGGCGTTCAGAAGGGCGCTTCGGACGACGAGATCAAGCGGGCCTACCGGAAGCTGGCTAAGGCCAACCACCCGGACCTGAACCCCGGCGACAAAGAGGCCGAGGCCCGGTTCAAGGAAGTGAACGAGGCTTACGAAATCCTCTCGGACAAGGAAAAGCGGAGCCGGTACGATCAGTTCGGCCACGCCGGGGTGGACCCCAATTTCGGCGCGGGCGGCGGGTTCGACGGCGGCTTCGACTTCGGCGACCTGGGGGATATTTTCGGCAGCTTCTTCGGCGGCGGCTTCGGCGGCGGGCGGCGGACCAATCCCAACGCCCCCCAGCGGGGGGAGAGCCTCCGCATGTCGCTGATCCTCAGCTTTGAGGAGGCGGCGTTCGGTTGCGAGAAGGCCGTCACCGTGGAGCGGATGGAAGTCTGTTCCGCCTGCAAGGGCAGCGGCTGCGCCGAGGGGGCCACCCCCGAGGTCTGCCCGGACTGCCACGGTACCGGCACGGTCCAGGTCCGGCGGCAGACGCCCATGGGCATCTTCGCCACCTCGTCCCCCTGTTCCCGCTGCGGCGGCAAGGGCAAAATCATCCACCAGCCCTGCAAGGAGTGCCGGGGCGCGGGAACGGTGCGCAAGCGCAAGACGATTCAGGCCACCATCCCCGCCGGCATCGACAACGGGCAGACCATCTCCATCCGGGGCCAGGGCAACGCGGGCAAGAACGGCGGACCCGCCGGGGACCTGCTCATCACCATCACGGTCCGGCCTCACGAGCTCTTCCGGCGGGAGGGAACTTCCGTCCTGTGCGACACGCCCATCACCTTCGCCCAGGCGGTGCTGGGGGCGGAGCTGGAGATTCCCACCATCGACGGGAAGGTGCGCTACGACCTCCCCGAGGGCACCCAGAGCGGCACCACCTTCCGCCTCAAGGGCAAGGGCATCCCCTCCATCAACGGCCGGGGCCGGGGCGACCAGTACGTCACCGTCTACATCGAGACCCCCCGGAACCTGAACAAGGAGCAGAAGGAAGCCCTGAAAAAGTTCGCCGACCTCATGGGTGACGGCAATTACGAGGAGCGGAAGAAATTCTTCGGAAAGAAAAAGAGGTGAGGCCCCTTGTATCTGGCGGATTACCACATCCATTCCCGCATCTCCCCCGACGCACGGGACTCCATGACCGCCCTGGCGGAAGCCGCCATCGCGGCGGGCTTTCAGGAGCTGTGCTTCACGGACCACATGGAGCCGGTGGTCTGGGGCGGGACGGACCTGCGGCCCTCCTATGACTGGGCGGCGCTGGCGGAGGAATTTCAAGCCGCCCAAGCCGCCGCCGGGGACCGCATCACCCTCCGCCTGGGCATCGAGCTGGGAGACGCCTGCTGGAACTTTGCCCACACGGAGAAGCTGCTGGCGGACGCGCCGCCCCTGGATTTCATTATCGGGTCCGTACACATGCTGTCCCGGCGCTTTGACGGCATCGACCTCTACTATTTCGACCCAAAAAGCGAAGCCGAGGCTTACGAGGGCATGGCCGACTACCTGGGCCAGGTGAAGAAGATGGTCCAGTGGGGGAACTTCGACGTGCTGGGCCACCTGACCCTGCCCCTGCGCTACCTCAACGAAAACCGGGGCTGGAACCTGACCATGGAGCGCTTCGGCAGCGAGATCACGGAGATTTTCTCCATCCTGAACACCAAGGGCATCGGCATCGAGCTGAACACCAACCGGGGCCACACCCCCCTGCCGGACGAGATGTGGCTGCGGCTGTACGAGGACATGGCGTGCGACCCCATCATCACCCTGGGCACCGACGCCCACTCCGCCGAGTTTGTGGGCTGCGCCGTCCGGGAGCGGCAGGAGCTGCTGCGCCGGTGCGGCTTCCGGCGGTTCTGCACCTTCGAAAAGCGCCGCCCCATCTGGCACGAGCTGTAATCACCAACTGCGGCAGCGGTATAGTCAACACAGTTGAAAAGAAGTAAAACTTCTTTTCAACCGGCAAACCAATGGTTTGCCGGGGCGCAAAGCGCCCGTGCGTTTCCTATGAAGTCATGCACAGTAAGCCGCATAAGCGGCTTGAGGCGCTGTTTTACAGCGCCTCGCTGAAAAAATCCTTTGGATTTTTTTCAACTGTGCTGACTATAAACCGCGGAATTTTCACCGCTTTCCAACAAAGTGATATTGACTTTTTCCCGGCACGTGGAGTAAAATGTAGGCTACAAAATTTTAGAATGTGGGGGAATACTACCATGAAGATCGCGTTGGGCTGCGACCACGGCGGCTACGAGCTGAAAGAATATATCATCAAGGTCCTGGAGCGCCTGGGCCACGAGGTAGAGGACTTCGGCTGCTTCTCCAAGGAGAGTTGCGACTACGCCGACTTTGCCGTTCCCGCCGCCCGGGCCGTGGCGGAGGGCCGGTGCGACCGGGGCATCGTCGTCTGCACCACCGGCATCGGCGTTTCCATCGCCGCCAACAAAATCAAGGGCATCCGCTGCGCCCACTGCGCGGACTGCCTCCAGGCGGAGCTGACCCGCGGGCACAACAACGCGAATATGATGGCCATCGGCGCGGGCTTCACCGGCCCCAACATGGCCGAGCGCATGGTAGAGGTCTTTCTGTCCACCGAGTTCCAGGGCGGACGCCACGCCCGCCGGGTGGACAAGGTGATGGCCCTGGAGGGCTGAGCCGTCCCCGCAAAGCGCCAGGGCGCGAGAATATGGGAGCGCCGCTCCTGATAAAGAGGTGACGCGTATGGTTGGAGCCAAAGGCTACAGCAGCTACCGGGGCCGCGGGCCGAAATGGAAAATTTTATTGTCGATTCTGCTGGTGCTGACCATCGTCGTGGCCGTCAGCGTCATCTATATGCAGCAGTATCTCGTCTACAGCCCGGACGGCCACCGGCAGATCGTCCTTCCCTGGCAGACGGAAGGCGGCAAGGAGCCGCCCCCGGAAGAGAACCCGGAGAACGACCCCCTGGCGGGGCTGGACGTGGTGGTCCAGGAGCCGGAACCCGAGGCGCCTAAGGACACCGTGGCCTTCACGATCCCGGCGCAGCCCCTGCGGCAGAACGTCTGGGGCGAGTACAGCGACCTTGCGTTCAGCGAGCGGTCCTCCGGGACCTACAATTCCGTGGTCGTCCGCCTCAAGACCTCCAACGGCACGATCTATTTCAACTCCGCCAACGCCGTCTCCGGCGCGGTGGACATCATGGACGACCCGGGGGAGGACCCGGACGAGACGGCCATCACACTGGGACTCATCACCTCCAGGGAGGGGGTCCATACCATCGCCAGCATGGCCTGCCTCCAGGACTTCAAGGCCGCCAACGCCGACGTGGAGGGCCGGGGCCTGAAGAACACCGGCGGCTATATCTTCTACGACGGCAACAACAGCCTCTGGCTGGACCCCGCCAAGCCCGGTGCGCGGGAGTACGTCTGCGCCCTGGCGAAGGAGATCGCCGAGATGGGCTTTGACGAGCTGCTCCTCACGGATTTCAGCTACCCCACCGAGGGCAAGATCAACAAGATTGCCTACAACACCGACGTTCCCCTGGCCAACAACCTGGACCTCCTGCTCCGGGACCTGCGCACGGCGCTGGAGTCCTATGACATTCTGCTCTCCGTGGAGATTCCGGAGGCGGTCATCACCCAGGGCCCCGACACGGTGGCGGGCCTGGACCTGAACCGTCTGGCGAACCAGGTGGACCGCATTTACGCCGTCACCACGGCGGACCAAGTGGAAACCCTCTCCGGCCTGGTGTCCCAGGCGGCGGGCAGCGAGGGGACGGCGGAATTTGTCCCGGAACTGGCGGAGAACAGCCCCACGCTGACAGGCAGCCGGTTGATTCTGGCGGACTACCTGGCATAGTAAGATGAGACAAGACTCCCGGAGGTCCCTCCGGGAGTTTTTCAATAGAACCGAACAGGATTTGCGGGTGATCGAATGGAAATCAGACAGAGAACACCGGAGGACATCCCATGAGGCGGTTGGCGGCGTTCGGCGGAGGCTTCTCCCTGGGCGTGTTCCTGGCGCAGTACCTGCTGCCGGGCGGCGGGTCCCTGTTGGCGGCTTTCGTGTGCCTCACCCTGGGTCTGCTGGCGCTGGCACTGCCCTGGGAGTGGCGGCGGAGGGGCGTGGTGCTCTGCGCCGCCCTGGCTTTGGGATTGGGCTACAGCTGGCTGTACACCCGCCAGGTCCAGCGCCCCGCCGAGTCCCTGGCCGGGCAGTCCGGCGCGTTTACCGCCACCCTCTGCGGCTACGCCGTGGAAAGCGATTACGGCGCACGTGCGGTGCTCCGGCTGGAGAGCGTCCCCGGCAAGGTAATGTTCTACGGCGAAAACGACTTGCTGGACCTGGTTCCCGGCCAGACCGTTACCGGACAGGCCCGGTTCCAGAGCGCCGCCCGCATCCGGGACGGGGAGGTTACCAGCTTCACCTCCAAGGGGATTTTCCTCCTGGCCTATGGCCGGGGCTCTGTCACGGCGGAGCCGGGCACCCGGAACAGCCCCCGATGGTATCCCGCCCGCCTGGGCCGGGAGATGAAGGAACGCATCCAGACCCTTTTCCACGGCGACGCGGCGGGTTTCATGACCGCCATTCTGACCGGCGACCGGGGCGAAGTCTCCGAAGAGGCGTACACGGCCCTCACCGAGGCGGGCCTGGCCCACATCCTGGCGGTGTCCGGGATGCACTGCGGCTTCTTCCTGGCCCTGGTGAGCTTCCTGGTGCAAAGCCGCCGCTTGCAGACTCTGCTCGGCATCCCCCTCCTGGCGTTCTACGCCGCCCTGACCGGCGCAAGCCCCTCGATTCTCCGGGCATGTATCATGCTGTCCCTGCCCATGATTGCCGCCCTGGTCCGCCGTCAGAACGACGGCCCCACCTCTCTCCTGACGGCGCTGTTTCTGATTCTGTTGGCGAATCCCTTTGCCGCCGCCTCCGTCAGCCTTCAGCTGTCCTTTGCCGCCGTGGCGGGCATCCTCTGGCTGACGCCCAAGCTGTACAAGTGGCTGGTGGACGAGGAAAAGCGGGGCCCTCTGTTCCGTTTCATCGTCTCCACCTTCTCCGCCAGCATGGGCGCGATGGTGTTCACCGTGCCCCTGGTAGCCCTCTACTTCGGCAATCTGGTGCTGATTTCCCCTCTGAGCAGCCTGCTCTGCCTCTGGGCGGCCTCCTGGGCTTTTATGCTGGGCCTCCTGGCCGTGCTGGTGAGCTTCGCCCTTCCGACTGCGGGCATTTTGATTGCCCTCCCGGCGGGATGGCTGGCGGAATACATCCTCTTCGCCGCCAAACTCCTCTCCCGGATTCCCTATCACGCGGTCTACACCTCCAATCCGTACTTGAAATATTGGATTGGGTACGCCTACCTCCTGTTTGCCGCCGCCTGTCTGGCCCGCCGGACGGGCCGTCACAAATACGCCCTGGCCGGTGTGCTGGCGGCACTGACCCTGGCGGCGACGGTCCGCCTGGGGGAGCTCCGGTGCCGGAACGACCTGGACATCCTGGCCCTGGACGTGGGCCAGGGCCAGAGCGTGGTCCTGGCCTCCGGCGGGCGGTGCGCCCTGGTGGACTGCGGCAGCGCCAACAGCTGGAAGGACCCCGGCGAAGCCGCCGCCTGGCAGCTCCAGACCCTGGGCTGCAAGCGGCTGGACTATCTGATCCTCACCCACTACGACAAGGACCACGTCTCCGGCGTCACGGGCCTCCTGGCCCGTCTGGCGGTGGACACGCTTCTGGTCCCCGAGGCGGAGGACGACGCGGGACTCCAGCGCTATATTCTAAACGCCGCAAAAGGCCACGGCGTTCAGGTCCGCTTCATCACCGCGAAAGAGGCCCTGGACCTGAACAGGAGCACCCTGACCATCTTCCCGCCCCTGGGGGATACCGGAGACAACGAGCGGGGCCTGACCATCCTCGCCGCCGCCGGAGAGCGGGAGTTCCTCATCACCGGCGACATGGACAGCCAAACAGAGGCCCGGCTTTTGGAAGCTTACGACCTGCCGGACATCGAGGGCATGATGGCGGGGCACCACGGCTCCAAATACGCCACGTCCCAGGCCCTGCTGGAGGCGCTGTCGCCGGAAATCGTCTGCATCAGCAGCGGTTCCAACAGCTACGGCCACCCCGCCCCGGAGACGCTGCTCCGTCTGGCCCGGCAAGGCTGCGCCGTTTACCGGACCGACCGGAACGGGACCATACATCTCGCCTGGAATCAGGAGGACGCCCATGGCTAACACGAAAAAGGCCCCCCGCCGCGGGGAGGCCCTGCAAAAACTGAAAGCGGACCTCGCCGCCGGGACCCCCGCCTCCGCCTACGTCTTTCACGGGGAGGAGAGCTATCTCCGGGAATACTACCTGGGGGAGCTGCGGAAAAAACTGGTCCCCCCAGGCTTTGAGACCTTCAACCATCATGCTCTGGAGGGGAAGGACCTGACGGTCCAGGCCCTGGCGGAAACGGTGGAGGCCATGCCCATGATGGCGGAGCGGACCATGACGGTAGTGACGGATTACGAGCTCTTCAAGCTGGGAGAGGACCAGCGGGAGCGCCTTATCGCCCTGCTGGAGGACCTGCCGCCCTACGCCTGTCTGGTGTTCGTCTACGACACCCTGGAGTACAAGCCCAACCGAACCTTGAAAAAACTCTGCAAGGCCCTGGACGCTTATGTGGAAGTCGTGGAGTTCCAAGCGGCCTCCAACACGGACCTCCTGCCCTGGATTTCCCGCCGCTTCAAGGCCCTGGGGAAGGAGATCGACCGGCAGACGGCGGAATATTTAATTTTCACCTGCGGCAGTCTGATGACCGGCCTGGTGCCGGAGATTGAGAAGATCGCCGCCTACGCGAAAGGGCCCGCCGTCACCCAGAAGGACATCGACGCGGTAGCGGACCCGGTCCTCTCCGCCGAGGTATTCAAGCTGTCCGACGCGGTATTGCAGGGGGACTATGACCGGGCTGCGTCCATCCTGGGGGACCTCCTGAAGATGCAGACGGAGCCCATCATGATTTTAGCGGCCCTGGGCAGCCAGCTCCGTCGCATCTGGACCGCCCGCCTGGCCCTGGACGCGGGGCGGGACCGCTATTGGCTCATGGAGCTATGGGGCATGAAGAGCGATTACCCCGCCAAGCTCCTCCTCTCCGCCGCCCGGCGGACCACCTCCGCTTGGTGCGCCCAGGCGGTGCGCCGCTGTCAGGTGCTGGACCGCCGCATGAAGAGCGAGCGAGGCGTCGACAACGCGGAAGAGCTGAAACTGCTACTGGTAGAGCTGGCCGTTACTTTTTCTCGAGAGAAAAAGTAACCAAAAAGAGCTTTCGCGCGATCTGACTGTCTGGAGCGCGTCCAAGCCGAAGCGACGGCAACGCAGAAAAAAGTTTCGCCAGCCTTTTCAAAGGCTGCGGGGTTCCAAGGGGCAGCGCCCATTGGTCGCGCCCGCAGGCGCGAAACTCCCCAGCTGCGAAGCCGGCAAACAGCCCGTCTACTCTTTCGCATCAAACAAGGAGTTTTTATGAAACGGATACGGGAAGTCATCGTAGTGGAAGGCCGCTACGACAAAAACGCGATTTCGCAGGTGGTGGACGCGGTAGTAGTCACCCTGGGCGGCTTTGCGGTGTTCAACGACAAGGAAAAGCTGGCCTTCCTCCGGCGGCTGGCGGAGAAGCAGGGGCTGGTCATCCTGACGGACAGCGACGGCGCAGGCTTCCTGCTCCGGAACTACCTGAAAGGCGCCCTGCCCAAGGACAAGGTGAAGCACGCCTACATCCCCGACGTCAAGGGCAAGGAGCGGCGGAAGCGCAAGGCGGGCAAGGAGGGCAAGCTGGGCGTGGAGGGGATGCCCCCCCAGCTGCTGCTGGAAGCCCTCCGCCGGGCGGGAGCCACCTTTGAGGACGAAGCGCCCCCCCGCGCCGGGGAAGCCCTGACCAAGGCGGACCTCTTCGCCCTGGGCCTCAGCGGCGGCGAGGGCAGCGCCGAAAAGCGCCGCCGCCTTCTCAAACGCCTGGACCTGCCGGAGCACCTCACCGCCAACGGCCTCCTGGAAGCGCTGAATCTCCTCTTCGACCGCCGGGAGCTGGAGGTCCTCCTGCAAGAGGAACCACCCGCCCCCAGCCATACATCCCAGGCATAGCGGGGCATACGGCATAAGCATTTGATTCCGTCCCCTTCCCGGCGTATAATGGATGAAAACACACGGAATCGGGGCGGGACGGCCCCGGAAACAGGAGGAAACGACGATGATCAAACAGACGGCAGGCAGGAACCAGCTGGGCGGCTTTGCCCCCAAGTTCGCGGAGCTGAACGACGACGTGCTGTTCGGCGAGGTGTGGAACCGGGAGGGGACGCTGTCCCTGAAAATGCGCTCCATCCTCACAGTCTCCGCCCTGGTGAGCAAGGGGCTGGTGGACAGCTCCTTTGAGTACCATGTCCTCAGCGCCAGACAGAACGGCGTCACGAAGGACGAGATGGCGGAAATCCTGACCCACCTGGCCTTTTACGCCGGATGGCCCAACGCCTGGGCGGCGTTCCGGGTGGCGGTGAAGGTCTACCAGGACGACGCCGGGACCGACGGCGGGCTCTTCGGCCTGGGCGCGCCCAACGACGCCTATGCCCGGTATTTCACCGGAAACAGCTACCTCCATCCCCTGACGGACCCCAAGGAAACCATATTCCTGGCCAACGTCACCTTCGAGCCCGGATGCCGCAACCACTGGCACATTCACCACGCCTCCAGCGGCGGCGGTCAGATTCTGCTCTGCACCAATGGCCGCGGCTGGTATCAGGAGCAGGGCCAAGCCGCCCGGCCCCTGAACCCCGGCGACGTGGTGGTCATCCCCGCCGGAGTGAAGCACTGGCACGGCGCGGCAAAGGACAACTGGTTCTCCCACGTAGCCTTTGAGGCCCCCGGCGAGGACTGCTCCAACGAGTGGCTGGAGCCCGTAGACGACGCCTGGTACAGCGCCCTGGATTGACAACAAAAAACGGCTTTGGGCAGTCGAAGCAGACCGCCCAAAGCCGTTTTTCACATGTGTTTACTTTCCGATGCTCACGCAGAAGCGGTGCAGGATTGCCGCCGCCTGGCCGCGGTTCGCTCCGCCGGTGGGATTCAGCTTTCCGTCGGAGCCGCCGTTGACCAGCCCCGCGCCGTTGGCCCAGGACAGGGCGTCCTTGGCGTAGGCGGAAACCCGTCCCGCGTCGGCAAACTTGCTCAGGTCCGCCTTGGCGGAGGTGCTGTAGTTCTTGTACTTGTTGTAGCGGTACAGGAACGTAGCCATCTGCTCCCGTGTGATGGGATTGTCCGGCTGGAAGTTGCCGTCCTTGTTGCCGTTGGTGATACCCGCCGCGGCGGCCCACTTCACCGCCTTCTCGCAGTAGGAACCGGCGGCGACGTCGGCAAACCCGTTCCCGCTGACGGCGGGCTGGCCCTCCAGACGGTAGAGGATGGTGACGATCTGCCCCCGGGTGACGGGGTCCTGGGGCTTGAACTGATTGTTGCCCTTGCCGCTCATCAGGCCCTTCTGGCTGACGTAGCTGATGTCGGCGGAGAAGGTGTGGTTATTGGCCACGTCGGCAAAGCCCATCATCAGCAGTCCGGGCATAACGGTAAAGCGCATATTCAGCTGAACGGAGTAGCCCCCCGCCCGCACGGAGATGGAATCGTTGTAGATGCCGGTGGACAGGCCCGTCCTGGGGCGAACGCTGAACGTGGCGGTGCCCCCGGCGGGAATCGTATTTTTGGAGATCACGCCGATTTCATAGTTGTAGGAATAGGGCTGCTCCAGGTTGAGGGACCTCTGCGTGTTGTTCTTCACGGTGACGGTCTGGGAGTTTACGGAGGTGAAGCCCATTTCGGCGTTGCCGAACTCCAGGGTGGTGGTATTCAGGCTCAGCGGGTCCACAGCCTTCTCAATGACGACCTTGGCCTTAAAGGTGGCGGTAGCGCCCTCTCTGGTCTGGAATACAATGCTGTCGTTGTATGTTCCGGGAGCCAGGTTCTTTTTAGGCGCGATCTTGTAACTGGCGCTGTCGTCATAATCCAGCGTGATGTCCTCGTCCTTCACCGCGTCGACGGTGAAATGGTCGTCGCCCTTCACCCCGTTCATCCGCACAGAGGAAGACCCGTTGTTGGTGATCTTGACGGTGATCTCCATATCCTCCGCGTCCCGGTCGGAGTAACCCTCCGTGAGCTTGCCCAGGTCCTTGCTGGTGGGGTCGACGGAGATGGAGTAGCCCTTTTCCGTCACGGTGGCGGAGACGTAGACGTCATAGCTGTTGGAGCCGGTGCCGTCCACGTAAGAGGCGGTGACGGTGACTCTTCCGCTGATGCTGCCCGTTTTGGACGTGCTGCTTACAGAAACGGTGACCGAAGCAGAGCTGCCTTTAGCCAGACTCGTCTTGCTGAGAGACGCAGAAAAGCCGCTGGAAGCGCTCACACGGAGGTTGGTCATATCATAGTCGCCGTCATTGGTGATGGTGAAGCTGTCGCGCAGACCGCTGCCGGACTCCCCCTTTTGCAGGGAAAAGCTCAATCTGGAAGGATAGCAGCTCAGTGCGTTATTGGAAGGAGCGCCGGGCTTTTCCGGTTTGGGCGGCTCTACCACAGGGGGCTTTTCCGTTCCGCCGGGGTTGTCCGGCTTATCGGGATTGTCCGGTTTGTCGGGATTGTCTGGCTTATCCGGGTTTTCCGGTTTGTCGGGGTTCTCCGGATTATCGGGTTTATCAGGAGTATCCGGATTTTCCGGTTTGTCGGGATTATCGGGATTTTCCGGATTGTCGGGCTTATCGGGATTCTCCGGCTTATCCGGGTTTTCCGGATTGTCAGGCTTATCGGGATTATCCGGGTTATCAGGAGTATCCGGGTTATCAGGAGTATCCGGCTTATCCGGTGTGTCCGGATTCTCCGGTTCATCGGGCTTTTCCGGTTCGCCCGGTTCCTCAGGGGTTTCCGGCTTATCCGGTGTGTCCGGATTTTCCGTGCCGCCGGTCTGGGGAGGATTTTCTGTTGCCTCGTCAGCCGCTACCGGCAGGACAGCCAGGCTGGCCAGCAGGCACAGGGCCATCAGCAAAGCTAAAAACCGACTCTTTCGTTTCATCATGTATCCAGTGTCCTTTCCTTATATTTCCGGTCCCCGTCCTTTTTGCGGGCGGACCCCGATGTTTCGCCTTTTCAGGCTTCCGCTAATTGAACAGTGTATCACCCTCTTCCGGAAAATACAAGTCACATTCTGTAAATCGTCCCTCCGAAAACCGGGGTTCGCTCCCCCTCTGGACATCTCCCCCAAACCATAGTATAATAAATCAAGAATGCGAACGATTTTTCTAATAATCAGGACTATCGTCTCTTCCCATTTTCTTCCCTGGGGCCTACAATAAAGCTTGATGAATCTCGAAAATCTTTCATTGCGGCGAAAAATTTTTATATTTTGAAAGGAGCGTTTCCTATGTCGATTCTTGTCACCGGCGGCGCGGGCTACATTGGCAGCCATACCTGCGTGGAGCTCATCCAGGCGGGCTATGAGGTCATCGTGGCGGACAACCTTTACAACTCCAGCGAGGAGGCCATCCATCGGGTGGAGCAGATCACGGGGAAGAAGGTCCCCTTCGTCAAGGCGGAGCTCTGCGACATGGAGCAGGTGGAGGCCCTCTTTGCCCAGCACCCGGAGATCGATTCCGTCATGCACTTCGCCGGGCTGAAGGCCGTGGGCGAGAGCGTCGCCAAGCCCCTGGAGTATTACTCCAACAACCTCATCAGCACCCTCTACCTCCTCCAGGCCATGCGGAAGCACGGCG
>CAQVQZ010000029.1 GCA_948902155.1 uncultured Oscillibacter sp. | reverse complement strand
TGATCTTGATGCCCATGAGCTGGGCGGTCTCGAAGTCCTTGGCCACGGCCCGCATAGCCATGCCCACCTTGGTGTGGTTGATGAGCTGGGTCAGCGCCAGGACCAGCACCACCACCAGCACCGGCGTCACCACGGTGACCCACTTGGTGGGCACGCCCGCGATGGTGACGGTGGCGGAGATGCCCGGAATCTCGGGGTACATCTGGGGCAGACCGCCGGTGATATAGGTCGCCAGGTTCTGGAGCAGGTAGCTCACGCCGATGGCGGAGATCATGACGCTCATGCGGGGGGCGCTGCGCAGGGGCTTGTAAGCGGCCCGCTCGATGGCGAAGCCCAGCGCCACCGTCAGCGCCAGCATGAGGGGAATGGACACGGCCAAAGGCAGTCCGGCGCTGAGGTAGACCATCATCAGGCCCGCCACCATGAACACGTCGCCGTGGGCGAAGTTAATCAGGCGCAGGATGCCGTACACCATAGTGTACCCGATGGCGATCAAGGCGTACTGCCCGCCCAGGGACACGCCGGAGAGCAGAATGGAAATGGCGTATTGCACGCGGGAACCCTCCCTTATCTCAGAATATGTGGAACACACAAAACGCGGGAAACACGGGAAGAACGCGAAGGAAAACGGAAAGGACCGTCTCGAAAAAGGCTGAAACCAGCCCCTTTCGAGGCGGCCCCAGGAAACGCCGCAACCTGCCGGGGGCAAATTCCCCGGCAGGCAACGGAACAATCAAGCGAATGGAAACGCCCGTTTAATGGAAGCGCCCAACAAACGAAAATACCCAGCTAATAAAACTGCCAGACTACGTTGCCGTCGCTCCAGCCTGGTTCACCACCAGGCAAACAGAGCGCGCTAAAGTTACTTCGCGGTCTGGACGGTTTCGAGGGTCCAGGCGCCGGCGGCGTTGTCGGCGGTCTTGATATAGGCGGTGTCGCGGACCGCATCGCCGGTGGCGTCGAAGGCGATAGCGCCGGACACGCCGGTGTAGCTCAGGCTGGGCAGGGCGGCCTTGACGGCGGCCTTGTCGGTGGAACCGGCGGCCTTGAGGGCCTCCAGGGCCACATAGTAAGCGTCATAGCCCATGGCGGTGACGGCGGCGATGGTGTCGTTGCCGCCGTTGTTGGTCATGGCGGTGGAGTCGGAGTTCAGCCACGCCTTGATGCCGTCGTCGAACGCCTGAGAGCCGCCCTCCTGATAGAAGGTGGACACGTACAGCTTGACGCTGGAGCCCTTGGCGGCGTCCAGAACCTTGTTGCTGTCCAGGGTATCAGAGCCCAGGATGGGAGTCTCCAGACCCATGGAAGCGGCCAGCTTCACGATCTGGGTGGCGTAGGCGATGGAGACGGGGCAGAAGATGACGTCCGCGCCCTCGGCCACGGCCTTGTTCAGATAGGTGGAGAAATCGGAAGTGTTGGTGGGGAAGGAGTCCTTCACGCACTCGCCGTCAAACGCCTGCTCGAAGTAGTTCAGCAGGCCCTGGTCGTAGTCGTTGCCCAGCTCGCCCAGCAGGTACGCCTTCTTGGCGGAGAACTTCTCAGAGGCGAAGTTGGCCAGGACGGTGCCCTGGAAGGGGTCCAGGAAGCAGATGCGGAAATAGTAGTCGTTGCCCGCGGTAACGGCGGGGTTGGTGCAGGTGACGCCGATGGCGGCGAGGCCCGCCTCGTCAAACACGGGGCCGCCCGCGATGGACACGCCGGAGCCGTAGGAGCCCAGAACCAGAGAGACGTCCTGGCTCACCAGCTGGGAAGCGGCGGTGGGAGCCTTGTCGGAAACGGAGCCGTTGTCGGCATAGACCAGCTCGACGTTGTAGGTCTCGCCGCCGATGTCCACGGTGGGAGTCTCCTTGTTGCCGTACTGCATGCCCAGCATCTCCTGCTTGCCGCCCGCGCCGGAGTCGCCGGTGGCGGGCTCAAACACGCCGATGCGGACGACCTTGCCGCCGGAGCTGCCGGAATCGGCGGGCTGCTGGGCGTCGGTGGAATCGGAGCCGCCGGAGCTGCCGGAATCGCCGGAACCGCCGCCGCAGGCGGCCAGGCTCAGGACCAAAGCCAGAGCCAAAAGCATCGCGAAAAATTTCTTCATTCTTTTCATCCTCCTGTTAGATAGGACCTGCCGTCCCTAGTATGCCGCTTATTTTACGACCTCCCCGCCGGTTTTGCAAGGTAAATTCTACACAGAAAGATTTTCCCTTTTCCGCCGCCCGCCGGGCCTCCGTTTTCAAAGGGACAGGTTTTTGTCTCCCAACGACGGACGATTTTTAAAACCGGGAAATTTTTGCCTTTCGGCTGTCCACCTATCAAAGACATTCGTTTTCGTGATTTTGCTGAACCCCCTTCCCCCTCCCATCCGGATTTTCTCAGGCCCAAACGGGGCGGAAGCGGCGGGCTGGAAAAACTTCGCAGAGAAAAATGTCCGCTTCTCCGGCGGTTTATGGTTGCAATTTCCACGAAGCGTTGCTATAATAACCATATTACAATGCAATGTTCTGCGCCCCGTCCGGCCCGCCCGCAGGCGGAGCGCCGGCGTCTCCGCCCCTCGGGGCGGCGGGGGGCGCGGGCAGCGCCGGCAGAAGAGAGTCATTGTGAAAGGAAGATTGGGAGGATACAGAACTATGCGAAAAAAGAGCATCAAGAGGACGGTCATCATCCGCATGGCAGCGACGCTGATCTCAGTCCTGCTGTTCAGCTTCGTCACCACGGCCAACATCCTGCGCATCCAGTCCGTGCAGAACCACAACACCCAGGCGGCAGCGCTGCTCCAGCGGGCGCAGGGGGCGGAGACCGCCCATTACCGCTGGGCCAGCGGCCTGAGCAACGCCCTCTACGCCGGAGCGGATTTCACCGGCAGCATCGACCCCACCACCTGCACCCTGGGCCAGTGGCTCTACGGCGACCCGGAGACGGAGGACCCCACCGTCCTGGCCCTCCGGGCGGAGATGGAACCCTTACATAAGGAGATCCACCAGTCCGCCACCCACGTGCTGGACCTGCTGAAGACCAACCCCGCCGAGGCCCAGGACTACTATCAGAAGACCATCCTGACCAACATCAGCACCCTGGTGGGCAAGCTGGACAAGGTGGTGGAGAGCCAGACCGCCGCCAACAACGACGGCCTGGCCCGGATGCGCACCATGATCCTGCAAATGCAGCTGGCGTGCTTCGTCTGCCTGGTGCTGGCGCTGATCTGCCTGATCGGCCTGGTGCTGTTCGTGGGCAAGCATGTGGTGAAGCCCATCCTGTCCATTACGGAGCACACCCGTCCCCTCCAGCAGGGCCTTCTGGACCTGAAAATGGACTACCATTCCGAGGATGAGCTGGGCGAGCTGGCCAAAACCCTGGAGGATGCCATGGCCCTCATCGCCAGCTACATCCAGGACATCAACCGGGTCATGGCGGAGCTGTCCCAGGGCAACTTCAACGTAAAGACCTCCACGAACTACATCGGCGACTTCCAGTCCATCGAGGAGTCCCTGGAGAGCTTCACCGCCACGATTTCCGACACCCTGGGCAGCATCATCCAGACCCAGGGCCGGGTCTCCAGCAACGCCGGGCAGCTGTCCAGCGGCGCTCAGGCCCTGGCCCAGGGAGCCACGGAGCAGGCCAGCGCCGTGGAGGAGCTGTACGCTACCCTGGACGACCTGTCCAAGAACGCCGCGGGCAACGTCAAGGCCGCCGCCGAGGCCCAGGAAAACGCCCGCCTCACCGGCGAGCAGGTGACCCTGAGCAGCCAGCAGATGCAGCAGATGGTCTCCGCCATGACGGACATCACCCGTTCCTCCGAGCAGATCAGCCGCATCATCGCCACCATTGAGGACATCGCCTTCCAGACCAACATCCTGGCCCTGAACGCCGCCGTGGAAGCCGCCCGGGCGGGCAGCGCGGGCAAGGGCTTCGCCGTGGTTGCCGACGAAGTCCGCAGCCTGGCCACCCGGTCCGACGAGGCCGCCAAGGCCACCAAGGACCTGATTGACAACTCCGTCAAGGCTACGGAGCAGGGGAGCAAGATCGTAGACCAGGTTTCCGACTCCCTGAAAAAGACCCTGGAGCTGGTGATGCAGTCCAACGCCACCATCGGCACGATCACCGAGGCCGTCCAGGGCGAGGCCGCGTCCATCGCCCAGGTGACGGAGGGCATCGGCCAGATTTCCGCCGTGGTCCAGACGAACTCCGCCAGCAGCGAGGAGTCCGCCGCCGTCAGCTCGGAGCTGTTCGAGGAAGTCCACCACCTGGAGGAGGAAACCCGGAAGTTCCGCCTCAAGGGAAGCCGCTGAGGACTCCCTCTCAAACGCAAGCCAGCCGCCGGTCCCGCAGACGCGGGACCGGCGTTTTTCACCCCTTCCTCCGCCGCGCCTCGTCCCAGGATTTTCCGTTCCCCTCGTGGAAAAATTTCCTAACCGGCCGCATAAGCTGTTTTATCCGGCGGTTCCTTGACTTTTCGACAGAACGGTGTATAATATTCATAAATTCGACATAATTCCCAGCCGCCCCGGCAGACGCGCCTCCCCGCCGCCGGTGGATGGGATTCCTTTTCTTTTATGAAGTAGGTGTTCGTATGGCCTTTCACTCCGCACCCTTTCTGTTTTTCTTTTTTCCGGCCGTCTGGCTGTGCAGCCTGCTGGTTTCGGGCGGCGGACGCAGATATTTTTTGATTGCCGTCAGTCTGGCCTTTTACGCCTGCGGACAATGGCAGGGGCTTCCCTGTCTGCTTCTGTCCGCCGCCGTGAGCTTTACTGCCGGTTTTTTCATGCCGAAAGTCCGCCGGAAGAAAGCCCTCCTGGTCCTGAGCGTAACCTTCCACCTGCTTCTCCTGGGGGCCTTCAAGTACCTGGATTTCTTCACCGGAAGCCTGAACCGCCTCCTGGGGACCCAGCTCCCGGCGGCGGGCCTCCTGCTGCCCCTGGGCATCTCCTTCTTCACCTTCAAGTCCATTTCCTACCTGGTAGACGTCTACCGGGACGAGAATGCCGGAGCCCGGCGCTTTTCCGGCGTTCTGCTCTACATCTCCTTCTTCCCCCAGGTGGTCTCGGGACCGATCTCCCGCTTCGGCCAGTTCTCCGCCGGGCTGGAAGGCCGCAAACCCACTGTGGAGCAGAGCGCCAAAGCCTTCCGCCGCTTCATCGCGGGCTTCGCCAAGAAGGCCCTGCTCTCCGAAATGGCCGCGACGGTGGTCAACACCGCCTTTTCCCTGGGGGACGGCCTGGACTTCCGCATGGCCTGGCTGGGCGCGATGGCCTACACCCTGCAAATCTACTTTGACTTCTCCGGCTACAGCGACATGGCCATCGGCCTGGGGACCCTCTTCGGCTTCGAGACCCCGGAGAACTTCGACTATCCCTATCTCTCCGCCTCCATCACGGAGTTCTGGCGGCGCTGGCACCTGTCCCTGTCCTTCTGGTTCCGGGACTACCTGTACATCCCCCTGGGCGGCGGACGGCGGGGCACAGTCCGGAAATGCTGGAACAAGGCCGTGGTTTTCCTGCTCTGCGGCCTGTGGCACGGGGCCAGCTGGACCTTCGTCCTCTGGGGCGCGTGGCACGGCCTTCTCTCCGCCGCCGAAAGCGCCCTGCCCATGAAGCGCCTCCAGGAAAAGCCCCTGGGCCGCTGCCTCGGGCATGTCTACACCCTCCTGGCCGTGTGCGTGGGCTTTGTGGTCTTCCGCGCCGCCAATGTCGGGGAAGCCCTGACGGTCCTCCGGGCCATGTTCACAGGCTTCGCCCTCACTCCGGCGTCCACCCTGGCCCTGGAGCGAATCACCCCGGCGGTCTGGACCGCCCTGGGAGTCGGCGTCCTGGCCAGCCTGCCCGTGTGGCCCTGGCTCCGGAAGCGCCTGGACGGCAAATGGCTGGAATTTTCCACCTACGCCGGTTCCGCGGCGCTCTTCGTCCTGTGCCTTTTAGCGGCGGCAGGCAGCAGCTTCCAGCCCTTCATCTACGCCCAGTTCTGAGCCCGAACGGGAAAATTCCCCGCCCCCCAAAACCAACCACCCCCTTTCCGGTACTTACTTTTACGGACCATTTTCCGCATTCCCCACCGACACACGACGAGGCGCTTGCTATGAAAAAGAATCTGCTCTACGCCGCCTTCCCGGCGCTGATCCTCCTGCTCTGCCTGATTCCCTCCCTTGGGATGCTCCTGTCCACCCAGGACGGCGGAGCGGGCGGCAATCAGGCCATCGCCCGCGCGCCCTCCCTCCGGAACGCGGAGGGGGCGTGGAACCCGGACTACCTCGCCCAGATGCAGGACTACGCCGGGGATAATTTCTACCTCCGGCAGGACATGATCACCGCCTGGTCCGCCCTGAACGCCCAGGCCCTGGGCAGCTCCATCACCGAGGACGTGGTCCTGGGCCAAGACGGCTGGCTCTACTTCGGCGACACCCTCCCGGACTACGCCGGGCTGGCCCCCATGAGCGGCCGTGAAATCTTCGCCGCCGCCCACAACCTCTCCCTGATTTCCGAATACTGCGAGAGCCAGGGCGCGAAGTTCCTCTTCATCGTGGCCCCCAATAAAAATTCCCTCTACCCGGAGCACATGCCGCCCCTCACCGCCTCCGCCGCCCCCCGCGACGCGGACCGTCTGGCGGAGGCCCTGGCCCGTCAGAACGTCGCCTATCTGGACCTCTTCGCCCTCTTCCGGGACCAGGAGGAGACTCTCTATTTCAAAACCGACTCCCACTGGAACAGCAAAGGCGCGGCCTATGCCGCCGACGCCCTGAACGCCGCCCTGGGCCGGACCTCCCGGTACTTCGACGGCCCCTTCATCCCCCAGGAGGTCCACAAAGGCGACCTCTACGACATGCTCTACCCCGCCGGGGACGGCCTGGAAACCGATCAGGTCTACGGCGGAACTCTGGGTTTCGAGTACGACGCGCCCATCCGCTCGGCGGAAAACCTCACCATCATGACCCACGGAAAAGGGGAAAACTCCCTGCTGATGTTCCGGGACTCCTTCGGAAACCTGTTGTATCCCTACATGGCGGACAGCTTTGAGGCGGCGCTGTTCTCCCGCTCCATGCCCTACCGCCTGGACCTGACGGCCCAGCGGGAAGCGGACTTTGTGATAGCGGAGCTGGTGGAGCGGAACCTGCGGTATTTGATTCAAAACGTCCCCCTGATGCCCGCCCCAACGCGGGACCTGCCGGAAGGTTTCCCCGAGACCTTTTCTATCTGGAACGACGGAATTACATTCTCCGTCCAGCCCTCGGAAGACCTGCCGGGGTACTCCCTGGTCACCGGCCTCCAGGTCGCGGAGGACCTGATTCTCCCGGCGGTGGCTCCGGACTCTCAAATGCTGATTCCCGCGTCGGACGGAAACTATTACGACGCGTTTTTGCTGGAGGACAACGACGTTGGCCTCTACCTCCCGGAGGGCGTCCAGCCCCTGGGCGTCGCCTGTGCCCCCGTCTGGGGGACCCCAATGGTTTGGTAATTTGAAATTCAGATGAATTGGATGATAAGGAGAAGCAGACTATGGGAAAGATTCGCTGGATCGCGCTGACGCTGGCCGTGGTGCTGGCGCTCACCGCCTCGCCGGTTCTCGCCGCCGGGACGAACGACCCCTTCGGGGGCCTCGCCCCCTGGGAGAACACCATCAACCGCCGCCCCACCCGCCCCGCCGGGGAGGGAGACAACGGCGGCTTGGCGCCCACGGAGTTCCAGGGGTCCGGCCAGCCCACCCGCCCCGCCGGGGAGGGGGACTATGACGGCCTGGCCCCCCAGGAAAACGACACCACCAAAGCCGCGTCCCGCCCCGCGGGCAGCGGCGACTACGGCGGTCTGGCCCCCCAGGAGGGCACGTATAATCAGGCCACCCGCCCTGCGGGCGCAGGGGACAACGGCGGCGTAGCCCCCTCCGGGGAGAATCCGGGGCAGGTCAGCCGCCCCGCCGGAGACGGCGATTACGGCGGACTGGCCCCCAGCACCTTCCAGGGTTCCGATCAGCCCACCCGCCCCGCCGGGGAAGGGGATTATGGCGGCTTAGCCCCTGCGGAGGCCAACGCCGCCAAGAAAAAGCGGGACCTGAGCAAGATCAACGGCATGATGGGCGAGGTCCTGGCGGGCGTCTCCCTGAACACCACCAGCCACAACGCCTATGCCTACGGCAGCGGCGGCGCGTTCTCCTCCTTCCACCCCGCCCGGCAGGTGACCCGCGCCGAGGCGGCGCAGATGCTCTTCCGCCTGCTCCCGCCGGACCCGCCCTCCGTGGCCGGGAAGGTCTACACGGACGTGCCCGAGACCGCCTGGTACGCCCCCGCCGTCAAGACCATGGCGGCGCTGGGGGTCCTGGAGGCCAACGGCCAGGAGCTGGAGCCGGGCCGTCAGGTCACCCGCGGGGAGTTCACCCGGTACATCGCCTGCTTCTTCCCCCTCCGGTCCGACGCGGAGCTGTTCCTGGACGTGGCGGAGGACGACCCCAACGCGCCCTTCATCCGTTCCGCCCGAGCCTGGGGCTGGGCCCAGGGCGGCAAGGACGGGACCTTCCACCCCGATGAGGTCATCAACCGCGCGGCGGCGGTGGTCCTGCTGAACCGCGCCCTGGGCAGAACGCCGGATATCAACTATATCCAGAAGAATCACCCCACCTTCTACGTAGACGTGGCCCCCGGCAGCTGGTATTACTACGACGTGATGGAAGCCACCGTCACCCACCAGCACACCGGCTCCAGCGGCGAAGCCTGGACCTCCCACGAACCCAAGGCCGAGGTCCCCGCCGATGGCCTCCAGCTGGTGGACGGCTGGCTGTACTGCTACGACAGCGCCAAGGGCGACGTGGTCCGCAGCGACAGCCGGGGTACCTTCGTCTTCGACGCGGACGGCCACTTCACCACCGGCAACGCCGAGCTGGACGACTGGCTCCACCGCATCGTCCTGGTCCGCACCGACAGCACCATGACCAAGGAGGAGATGCTCCGGGCCCTCTACGTCTACACCCGCGACTCCTTCACCTACCTCCGCCGCCCGCCCTATGAGTTCGGGGTCCTGGACTACATGGAGACGGACGCCCTGCGCATCCTGAACACCGGCTACGGCAACTGCTACTGCTACGCCTCCCTGTTCTGGTATCTCTCCCGCTGGATTGGCTACGACTCCGTGATCTACAACGGCACGGTGGGCGTGCGCCGGTCCCCCCACAGCTGGGTGGAGATCAACCTGAACGGCAAGAATTACATCTTCGACACCGAGCTGGAAATGGCCTACCGCCGGAAGAAGCGCTTCGACGTCAACCTCTATAAGTTCTACGACGCGAAGAACAGCTGGAACTACGTGCGGCCCAAGAGCTGAGACAAAGGAGAGATGCCATCATGAAAAAATGTTTGCTGCTCTGCCTCTGCACCGCGCTGCTGTGCGCCCTGTGCGCCTGCGGCGGCGGTCAGGCGGACAACACCGCCGCCCCGCCCCAGGAGGCCGCCCCGGCCCCTCAGAAGGTGGACGCCCCGGCGGAGACCCCTAAAGAGTCAGAGCCCCCCGCCGACACAACCCCGGCGGAGGACGCGGGCGAAGAGGCCCCGTCCCCGGCGGAGGAACCCGCCGAAAAGCCCGCCGAATCCCCGAACCCCCCGGCGGAAACCCCAGAAAAACCGGCAGAAGCCCCGGAGAAACCGGCGTCCCAACCCGCCCCCAAGCCGGACCCGAAACCGGCGGAAAAACCCGAAGCAAAGCCCGAACCGAAACCCGAGCCCACCCCGGAGCCTGCTCCCGACCCCACACCCGCCCCGGCCCCCGAGCCGGAACCCGCTCCGGAGCCTGACCCCGAACCGGCCCCGGCGGCAGACAAGAAGGCGGTGGCCGAGGGCCTGGTCGGCCGTCCCGTCAGCGAGCTGTACGCCGCCATCGGACGCCCCATCTCCTCGGACTACGCCCCCAGCTGCCTCATCGACGGCGAGGACGGCGAGCTGATCTATGACGGCTTCGTGGTCTACACCGAAAAAGGCGCGGATTACGAAACGGTCTACGCGGTATTCTGACCGTTTCCGCAGGTATTTCAGGTTACAATCTTCTGAAAACGAACCGTTTGGGAGGATCACGTGAAATCGAAAAAAACGATTCTGGCCGGAGCCGCCGCCCTCGCGCTGGCGGCTCTGGCTTTGGCGGCGGCGTATTTCTACATACCCGGCGGCGAAGCCCCCGCCTTCTCACCGGGGGACATCCAGGTCTTCCTCAACGAGGATGGGACCGTTGTCCTCTCCTGGCCGGAGGCCCAGGCGGCGCTTCCGGAAGGAACCCCGGCGGACGCTCCCGCGTCCCAGATCTTCTACCGCCTGTCCCTTCGCGACAGCAGCGAATTCAACAACGGCCAGCCGGTCAAATCCGTCTGCGATACCAACCGCGTCACACTGCAAAACTACGCCCTGCCCCTGACGGTCCGCGTCCAGGCGGAGTCGCCCCGGGTCAACCTGCTGGGGATGCCCCGGTACGCCGTCAGCCCGGCGCTGGAGGCCGAGGTGGCCCACGCGGACCTGAGCGCCCCGGAAGCCGTCGCCGCGCCGGGGCCGGGGACCCTCTCCCTGGACTGGAAGCTCTCCGGCGAGACCCCGGACCTCTACGAGGTCTTCACGGTAGAGGACGGAGCCGCCGCCCTCGCCGCCTCCACCAGTGAAAAGCATTTGAATTTGAAGGTAGGCCGGGAGGGCGACATTCCCCTGCCCAGCTACGGCCAGCCCCTGACGGTCCACGTCCGGGCGGCGGTCCAGGGGGAGGGCTACGTCCTCTGCGGCCCCGCCTCCAACCAGATCACCGTGGAGCGCCAGGACCTGCTGGGCGACGACCTGAACCTGACCTATCAGGAGGGCGAATCCCTGCACTACACCCTGGAATGGGACGAGACTCGAGGCGAGTATTACGAGCTCCAGGAGTGGACCGGCGAAGGCTGGACCCTCCTGGAAACCCTGGAACCGGCGGAGCGCCTGACGGCGGAGACGGGCCGCTTGGTTTCCGGCTCCCGTCACCGCTACCGGGTCACCGCCAAGGACCGGAACGGCACGGAGCGCTCTTCGGAGGAAGTGGAGTTTTTCGCCTCCATCTCCCCCCTGTACGCCACGGTCTGGCCCATCATCGACCAGCCCTTTTACGACCAGCCCAGCCAGGACGGCAAGTCCCTGGCCAAGATTTCCGGCGGCACGGCCCTCTGCGTCCTGGAGGAACAGGAGGACTGGTTCCAGGTCCGCTATCAGGACCAATACGGCTGGGTAGACAGCCGCTTCTGCATGATCAACCTGCCGGAGTACGTGGGGGACCACTGCGCCTATGACATTACCAACAGCTACCGCTCCGTCTTCAAGGTCCACGAAAACCCCATCGCGCGCATCACGGACCAGGTGGTCCAGGGCTTCGAGCACATCCGGGAGGCCGACGGGGGGTTTCTGGTTCCCTACCTCTACCCCTGCGCCAAAAAGCTCCTCAGCGCCGCCCTGGCGGCGGAGGCCGACGGCTACCGCCTGAAGATCTACGAGGCCTTCCGCCCCAACGAGGCCACCCGCTTCCTCTACGACACCACCGCCGCCCAGCTGGACTGGGCCGCCCTGGTCTACGAGGAAGGCGGCGGGGAATTTAACGACGACTGGAAGGTCCTGGACCCGGTGACCGGCTGGGAAGTGGACCTGTCGGACGGCCTCCTGCTGGACCCGGAGACGGAGGAAAAAATCAGCCGGGAGGACCTGGCTCTCCGCGAGGCGGAGGAAGAAGACCTCACCGGCGTGGGAATGCCGGCGGGCGCGCCGGAGGACGGCGAGACCCCGCCCCCCCTGGGGGAGGGTCTGATGTTAGGGGCCGTCGTGCCGGAGGAAGAAGCGGCGGAGGACGTCCCCTTCTTCACCCTGCCCGAGGACGGCGAAGGCGGCGGCTTGGCCCCGGAGCCCACCCCCCAGCAACCTGTCCAGCCGCCCGCTCCCCAACAGCCCGCCCCGGCGGCTCCCCAGGCGGGCGAAGCGCCCCCGGAGGGGACGGAGAACCCCGAGGAACCGGAAGAACCGGAGCCGGAATTTGACACCTACTTCAAGATCATGACCAATAATGGCCGCTTCCACCTGGGGAGCTTCCTGGCTCGCGTGGCGTCGGCCCACAACCGGGGCATCGCCCTGGACCTAACTCTGGAGCGCATCGACACCGGCGAGGAGCTGGAGATGCAGAGCGCCATCCACGACCTGAGCTGGTACTCGGCCACCTACCTGAACAACGACAACGCCAAGCTCCTGGAGAAGTACATGACGGCCACCGGCATGCGGGGCCTGACCTCGGAGTGGTGGCACTTCCAGGACGACGAGACCCGGGAATCCATCGGCCTGAGCAGCTACCTGTTCAAGGGCGTGAGCATGCGGGGCTGGACCCGCGACGAGCAAGGCTGGCGCTATCGCGACGAGGACGGCAGTTTCCTGAAAAACACCACCGTCAGCGCGGACGGAAAGCGCTACACCCTGAACGCGGAAGGCTACGCGGCGGAATGAGAACCAGTATTCATAACCGGGGAATGCTGGATGGGCGAGGGATTTTCCCGCCAGGCAAGGAAATTTCCCGCAGGAATCCTGGCTTGACATGATACCGTCAAGTCTGCCGAGGCCCGTTCCATTGGGCCGAGGCTGACGGATTTCAAGGGGAATTGACGAAGTCCCGGCGGGAAAAGACCCGCCCAGACAGCGTTCAACGGTTGTGAATACAGGTTCTAGGGCCTGTTCACATAAGACAAATGCGCGGATTCCCGAGCAAATTTTCGCCGGATGCAAGGCAAAAATTTGCAGGCGTACTGACGTACGTCAAAAATTTTTAACGCAGCAGACGGCAAAATTTGCCGGGAAGGCGTGCGTTTGGCCTTATGTGAACAAGCCCTAAGTCAACAACGGCAAAGAACGGCGCAGAATCTCACGATTCCGCGCCGTTTTGTCCCGTCTATAGAGTTTATCGAAGAAACTGAATCCCCGCAATCACCGCCAGATGGGCGGGATAGAACGCGTAAAAGAACCACTTGGGAATCTTCAGCCCGGAACGGGTGGGAAGGAAAATCAGCGGCGCGGCCAGAAGGGCGAAGACGCTCCAGTCGACGCAGAGCCCGCCCAGGGAGAGGCACAGCGGGTCCTCCGGCCAGCCGCTCCACAGGCTGGGAAGGTACATCAGCCCATAGAGCGCCGCCCCGATTTTAGGATGATTCCGGCAGAGGAAGAAAATCAGCATCAGTTCAATGCCGATTCCGGAGTAATCGAAATTCCACCAGCTCACCGCAAAGAAGGCCCCGAGAAACAGCCACCATTTCCGCTCCTTGAACCCCACCATAGCCAGCAGGGACAAAAACAGCGTAAAGAAAATATTCCAGTTGACCCAATTCCGGTCCAGCATCCAGTCGTGCGGGTGGAAGGCCAGCACATAGAAGGGCTGTGAGATCACGGCGAACGCCGCCAGCCGGGCCAGGTAGCGTTTCACGTCGCGGGTGTAGAGAAGCCCCACGGTCATGCAGTAGCAGAAGATGGGAAAGGCCAGCCGCCCAATCCAGCGGAAAGGTCCGACCTCCGGGAAGAAGGCCCCGCCCACGTGGTCGATGAGCATGGCAAGGATAGCAACGAGCTTCAGGAGATCGGTGTCCAGATTGGTCCGGAGCCGGGGTCCTTCCTCCGGGACGGCGGCGGGCGTTGTCAAAGCGGCGCGGACAGTGGTCATGTCCATAAGATACACTTCCTTATCAAGAGAGTCAGATATGAATAAAACGAGAACTGCCCGGAAAATTCTTCAAAATTTTCGCTTTTCCCGCCCAATTACTCCAAAAGAAGGAGCGGCCCCCCAAAAACAGGGCCGCTCTTTTTTTGAGCTATTTCGCGAAGTCCGCCGCTTTCTCTATAGCACCCCCGGACGGCAGAATCAAGGACTGTCGTACTCCTCCCCGGTAAGGGCGTTGAAGAAATAGCAGCCCGGCCTATCGAATCTCTCGCGCCTTGACCCGCAGGCGGTTCATGGCCCTGGCCAGGCTGGCCTGGGCCAGCTGGTACTCCTGCCGGCTCTTCTTCTGGAGGATGGCCTCCCTGGCCTGGTCGGCCTCCCGGCGGGCGCGGGCGGCGTCGATCTCCTCCGGACGCTCCACGGAGTCCACCAGGACCAGCACATCGCTGCGCTCCACCTTGACCATGCCGCTGGACACCGCCGCCAATTGGACGGGGCCGTCGGGAGTCTGGTAACGCAGGGTCCCCGGCAGGATGGCGGCGATCATGTCGCTGTGGTGGGCCAGGATGCCCTGCTCCCCGTCGCTGGTGGGGATGGTGAGGCTGACGCAGGGGCCCTCGTAGAAGTTCTTGTCCGCCGCCAGGATGTGAACGCGAAAAGCCTCCATCACGCCTCACCTGCCTCGATCTTCTTCGCCTTGGCGACGACGTCCTTCCAGGTGCCCACGTTGTAGAACGCGGCCTCGGGATACTCGTCCAGCTCGCCGTTCACCAGCTTCTCAAAGCTCTCCAGGGTGTCCCGCAGGGGCACGTAGACCCCCGGAATCCCCGTGAACTTCTCCGCCACGGTGGTGGGCTGGGCGAAGAAGCGCTGGAGCCGCCGGGCGCGGGCCACGGTCTTCCGGTCCTCCTCGCTGAGCTCATCCATGCCCAGGATGGCGATGATGTCCTGAAGCTCCATATACTTCTCCAGAATCTCCTGGCACTTCCGGGCGATGCGGTAGTGCCGTTCGCCCACCACGTCAGCCTCCAGAATCCGGGAGGAGGAGGCCAGGGGGTCCACCGCCGGATAGATGCCCTGCTCGGAGATTTTCCGGCTGAGGACGGTGGTGGCGTCCAGGTGGGCGAAGGTGGTGGCGGTGGCCGGGTCCGTCAGGTCGTCGGCGGGGACATAGACCGCCTGGACAGAAGTGACGGAGCCGTTTTTCGTGGAGGTGATGCGCTCCTGCAATTCGCCCATCTCGTTGGCCAGGGTCGGCTGGTAGCCCACGGCGGAGGGCATCCGCCCCAGCAGGGTGGAGACCTCGCTGCCCGCCTGGACGAAGCGGAAGATGTTGTCGATGAACAGCAGCACGTCCTTGTGCTCCTTGTCCCGGAAGTGCTCGGCCATGGTGAGCCCCGCCAGGGCCACCCGCATGCGCACGCCGGGGGACTCGTTCATCTGTCCGAAGACCAGGGCGGTCTTCTCGGACACGCCGCTCTCCCGCATCTCGTGCCAGAGGTCGTTGCCCTCCCGGCTGCGCTCGCCCACGCCGGTGAAGATGGAATAGCCGCCGTGCTCGGTGGCCACGTTGTGGATCAGCTCCTGAATGAGCACCGTCTTGCCCACGCCCGCGCCGCCGAAGAGTCCGATCTTGCCCCCCCGGGGGTAGGGCTCCAGCAGGTCGATGACCTTGATGCCCGTCTCCAGAATCTCCACCGCCG
>CAQVQZ010000028.1 GCA_948902155.1 uncultured Oscillibacter sp. | reverse complement strand
TTGTAATTCTTCTCTGAATCTGCTATCATTGCATTGGCAAATGGTGCAGTACAATCCGATGAGTTTTTCTTTCACAAAGACATTCTCGTCCTTTTTGCACCATTTGTCTTTATTTTTCTTCCTTTTCTACTATTGATTCGCATTTTGGAAGAAGGTGGCACACCTTTGGGGCCCCCGCAAAATCGAAGATTTTGTGGGGAGAGGAGGAAGGAATGGAGCGGGTGGAGTCGTCGCCCTTCGGGCGGCGACGGAACAGAGCGTAGTTTCTTCCGACGACGTGACGGAGGATTGTCGCAGGGATTACCTTTCATTTCTTGTCTGACAATAGAAGAGGGTCCACAGGGACTTCCTTTTACAGCCAGTATGGTGATAGAAGAAAGTCCCTGCGGACAATCCCCACCGCCCTTCGGGCGGAGCCCCTTTCCAAAGGGGCCTTTTTATTTTCTGCTGAACGGAATGTCATTGTCTCCCCGGAAGGGGATTTTTTTACGTTCTCATTGCCCCGCCAATTTGTAGAATCCCCAGGAAATCCGTCGATAACCGATTACAATTCGGCATATACTATACCGAATCCTACGAACCGTATACCAAAAACTCCCACACCCGCCCGGTCATGTTCCTGCCCGCCGCCGCATAGATTGAAAGATAGGATTCCAGTCCGGCGCTGTTCCCGCCGCCGGAAAACCACCCTGCCGCCACAAAGGAGGAAGCCATGGGACGAAAACGGAGGAGCAGCCAGGTCAACCAGAGCATCGCCGTCTCCACGCTGCTGCTGGCGGCGCTGTTTCTGCTGCCGCTGCTGGTGGTCGTACCCTTCCGCTCCGCCCTGTTCGGCCGGGAGGAGCCGGTGGACGAAACGGAGCCGCCGCCTCCCGCACCCGTCCCCGGCAGTAACCTGGACGCGTCCAGATCCCTCCGGGTGCTGGACGGGGAGGAGGTCCTGGAGATGGACCTGGAACGCTATCTGGTGGGGGTCGTCCGGGCGGAGATGCCGGCCTCTTTCGAGCTGGAAGCCCTGAAGGCTCAGGCGGTGGCCGCCCGGACCTACACGCTGTACAAGCTCCAGACCGGCGGCAACCACGGCGGGACCGCCGATATCTGCACGGACCACGCCTGTTGTCAGGCGTATATCCGCGAGGACCAGGCCCGGGCCAACTGGGGCGAAGCCGCCGATGCCAACGAAGTCAAGGTAGAAACCGCCGTCCGGGAGACCGACGGCCAGGCGGCGCTCTACGGCGGCGTGCCCATCCTGGCGGTGTTCCACTCCTCCTCGGCGGGCCTGACCCGTTCGGCGGGGGAGGTCTGGCTGAATGACCTGCCCTATCTCCAGGCGGTAACGTCCCCGGAGTCCGGGGACCGGGTCCCCAACTACTACAGCCGCGTGGAGTTCACCAAGGAGGACCTCCGCGGGAAGCTCCTGTCGGCCTTCCCTGCGGCGGACCTCTCCGGCGGGATGGGCGGCTGGTTCCAGAATCCCATTGCCGACGGCGCGGGCAGCGTGGCCACGGTTTCCGTAGGCGGCGTAACGGCCAAAGGAACCCAGGTCCGCGCGGCCCTGGGCCTGCGCTCCGCCTGCTTCACCTGGGAGGTCCAGGAGGACAAGATGGTATTTTTTGTAACAGGCTACGGCCACGGCGTGGGCCTGAGCCAGTACGGAGCCAACGCCATGGCGGCGGCGGGCGCGGATTACCGGGAGATCGTCACCCACTATTACACCGGCGTCACCGTGGAGCCCTATAAAGGCTAAACAAAAAGCACCGCAGTCTTTGTTAAGTAAAATCCCCTTCGCCCACCCTAAGGCTCCCTCTCTGAGGGAGCTGTCAGCCGCAAGGCTGACTGAGGGAGTCCCTCGCCAAGGAAAATCCAACTGATGAAGGATTTCCCCGACACTAGAGCGCCAACTCCCCAAAGGCGCTTGCAACCGCCGGACCCCGACTCCCTCCGTCGCCGCCTGCGGCGGCGCCACCTCCCTCAAAGAGGGAGGCTTTGGCCTGTCGTTCTATTTTTCGTTCATAAAATTTATAGAATCTCTTCCCATTTATACCCCGCCCTCCGCCCGGCTCTTTACAAAACCCGACCCTCTGTGATAAAATAACTCTGTTTTCAATCTCACTCTACAAAGGAGGGACAGCCCCATGAAACGGCGCATCGCGGCATTGCTTCTGTTCCTCCTCCTGATCCTCCAGTTATCCCTCCCCCCGGCGCGGGCGGAGGACCGGGTGTACTTCACCGCCGTGGGCAGCTACGTCCTGCCCCTGTCGGACAACACCATGCCATTCTGGAGCGGCGGCTACGTCTATGTGCCCAGCTCCATCTTCACCGGCACGGGCCGGGAGAGCCTGAACGTCTCCCAGGTGCTGGACAGCTCCCTGGAGTGGGTGGTGCTCTACAGCGGCACCGGAGGCCGTTCCCTGACCTTCAACCTTTCCTCCAACTGCGCCCTGGACAACAACGGCACCGCCTACTACCCCGGCGCGCTGTTGCGGAACGGCATCGTTTTCGTCCCCGCCAGCACGGTTTCCCGGTACTTCGACCTGCTGTACTCCGTCATCGAGGTGGAGCAGGGCAGCATGGTCTGGCTCCGCCAGCAGGGCTATACCGCCTCGGACAAGCTCTATGCCAACGCGGCTCAGTACCAGCTGGACACGGTTTATTCCGACTATATCCGGGCCAAGGAGAGCACCCCGCCCAAGGGCAGTTCTCCCGCCGCGCCGGTGAAGCCCTCCACGCCGGACAACACGGAGGACCCCGCCGCCGAGCTGGACGGGAAGCGCATCGCCCTGTGTCTGGCGGCAGGGGACAACGCCTCGGCCCTGCTGGACGCTCTGGAGAGCTACGACGCGGGGGCGGCGATCTTCTTCACGCCGGAACAGATGGAGGCCCAGGGGGAGGTCCTGCGCCGCATGTGCGCCGCCGGGCAGAGCGTCGGCGTCCTGGTAGACGCCGCCGACCCCGAGCGGACGGTGGAGGAACAGCTGGAGGCGGGCAACGCCGCCCTGTTCCAGGCCGCGTGCTGCAAGACCCGTCTGGCCCGCATCGAAAACGGCGCCCCCCAGTCCCTCCAGACGGCTGGTGACCTGGGCTTCCGCTGCCTCCAGCCGGAGCTGGACCGGAGCGGCCAGCCCCTTCAGACCGCGTCCAACACCTTGTCCCTCCTCCAGCGCCTGGCCTCCCGCCGGGGAGACGCCGCCGTCTGGCTGGGGAGCGGGGCCAGCCCGGTGGGGCTGCGGGTGTTCCTGGCTGCGGCCCGGGAGGCGGGCGGCGAGTGCGTGCGCTATAACGAGACGGTTCTCTTCTGACCCCAGCGCCGCGAAAATCCGCCCAAAGCCGGTCATCCGCCGGAGTTTTAACAGAATATTCAACATACGCCCAAAAGAACGGGTATAATAAAACCACAAACATACTGCCAAATGGGGAGGGACCGCCATGGGGCGCAATATTTTAGTCGTAGAGGACGACCGCAATATCTCGGACCTGATTCATATGTATCTGGTGAAGGAGGGCTTCGACGTCCGCATCGCCGGGGACGGCGGCAAGGCCATTGAGGAATTTCAAAAGGCCGCGCCGGACCTGATCCTGCTGGACATCATGCTGCCCGTCATGGACGGCTGGGCCGTCTGCGCCAAGATCCGGGAGACGTCGCAGGTCCCCATCATCATGCTCACCGCCAAGAGCGAGGTCTTCGACCGCATCCAGGGCCTGGAGATGGGCGCGGACGACTACATCGTCAAGCCCTTTGAGATGAAGGAGCTCATCGCCCGGATCAACGCCGTCCTCCGCCGGACGGAGATTCCCAACGACACCAGCAAGCGCCTGAGCTTCGACAAGCTGGTGATCAACCTGGATTCCTACGAGCTGATCGTGGACGGCAAAAAGGTGGATACCCCGCCCAAGGAGCTGGAGCTCCTCTATCACCTGGCCTCCACCCCCAACCGGGTCTACACCCGGAACCAGCTCCTGGACGAGGTCTGGGGCTTTGACTACTTCGGCGACAGCCGGACGGTGGACGTACACATCAAGCGCCTGCGGGACAAGGTGGACGACGTGTCCGACCAGTGGGCGCTGAAGACCGTGTGGGGCGTGGGCTATAAATTCGAGCTGACGGAGAAGAAAGAGGGATGAAGCGCTTTCGGGAACAGACCCAGGGACTCTACTGGCGGCAGCTCTGCGTAACGGCGGGCATGGTGCTGCTGACGCTGTGCCTGCTGGGGGTGTCCTTCTTCTCCCTGAGCTACAACTACGCCCGGAACCAGCAGGGCCAGGAGATCGCCTCCAAGGCCCGCGTCATGAGCCAGCTGTCCCTGACCTATCTGGAGAGCGGCCGCTACCTGGACATCGAGGACCTCCAGGACGACGCGGATTTCCAGCGCCTGGCCAGCTTCGCCGCCATCGTCTCCGACGTTCACTTCATGATCTGCGACCCGGAGGGCCACGTCCTGCTGTCCACGGACCAGACCCTGGACGGCCTGACGGTGACGGTGCCCCCGGAGCGGACGGCCCGGGTGATGGAGCGGGGCAGCGCCTCCTGGCGGGACAACTTCGGCGGGCTCTATCCCCAGAAGCGCTTTTCCGTGGGCGTGGCCGCCGTGAACCCCGTCACCAAGGAGATCGTGGGGGAAGTGGTGGCGGTGTCCACCATGGCCTCCCTGGACTCCATGTGGCAGGGCTTCATCGGCCTGTTCTTCATGACGGCCTTTGTGGTTCTGATGATCGCCTTTATGGCGTCCTCCGTCACGGCCATGCGCCAGGTGAAGCCCATCCGGGAGATGGCGGAGGCCACCCGGCGGTACGCCGAGGGAGACTTTGACATCCGCATGAACGACTACGGCCGCAGCGACGAGGTGGGGGAGCTGGCCGCCTCCTTCAACGCCATGGCGGAATCCCTCCAGCAGACGGAGCGCCAGCGCCGGGAGTTCATCGCCAACATCTCCCACGAGCTCAAGACCCCCATGACCACCATCGCCGGGTACACGGATGCCATCCTGGACGGGGCCATCCCGCCGGAGAACGAAAAGCAGTACCTGGAAATCATCTCCGGAGAGAGCCGCCGCCTGAGCCGCCTGGTCCGCCGGATGCTGGACGTGAGCCAGCTCCAGGCCATCAATCCCCTCCAGGGCGGGGCGCATTTCGACATCTGCGAGAGCATGCGCCGGGTGCTGATCTCCATGGAGAAGAAGATCAACGACCGCCAATTGGACGTGGAAGCGGACATCCCCGAGGGCCCCATCCTGGTCCTGGGGGACAACGACCTCATCACCCAGGTGATCTACAACCTCCTGGAAAACGCGGCGAAGTTCGCCTACCAGGGCTCCACCCTCTACCTGGGCCTGACGCCCCAGGAGGGCCGGGTCCGGGTGACCGTCCGCAACGTCGGGGACACCATCTCCGCCGGGGAGCTGCCCCTGCTCTTCGAGCGCTTCCACAAGAGCGACAAGTCCCGCAGCGAGGACAAGGACGGCGTGGGCCTGGGATTATACATTGTCAAGACGATTCTGGAGCAGCACAAGGAAAAGATCAACGTGACCAGCGAGAATGGAGTAACCACGTTCTCCTTCTCCCTGAACACGGAGTGAGGGACCATGGGAGAACACGAAGAAAGAGCGCCCGGCGAGGTCGTGGAGACCTACCGGGCCCCCTGCCGCTTAGGCGGGGACCCCCGGGAGGTGGTGGAGGTCTACCGCCAGCCGGACCGCCGGGAAGTGGTGGAGGTTTACACCCGCCCCTTGCCGGTGAAAAAAGAGCCCCCGAAGCCTCCAATCCGCCGCAAGCGGCTGGGGAAGCGGGGGCTTTGGGTCTTTGCGGCCTGTCTGGCCCTGGTGACGGCCCTGGCCGTGGGAAGCCGCCTCTGGGAGGACCGCCTTCCCGCCCATGGAAAGGCCGAAAACGTCCCGGCGGAGGCCCAGGGCGTCACGATTCCCTCCTGGCCCGTGGGCCAGGGGGCGGTCCTGACGGTCGCCCGGACCCGTGGCGAGCCGCTGACGGCCCAGGAGGTCTACCGCCGCCTGAACCCCGCCGTGGTGACGGTGCGCTGCTGGACCGGCGAAGGCGGCTCCGTGGGCACCGGCGTCATCTTCACGGAGGACGGCTATATCCTGACCAACTACCACGTCATCCGGGGCGGGCACGACTGCTCCGCAGTGCTGGACAACGGCTATTCCCTGACAGTGTGCTACGTGGCCGGAGACGAGGACAGCGACCTGGCCATCCTGAAAATTCCGCAGGGGGAGCTGCAATCCATCGGCCCGCTGCCCGTGGCCCCTTTCGGGGACTCGGAGCAGATGGTGATTGGCGACACGGTCTACGCCATCGGCGCGCCCCGCCAGCTGCCGGGGACGCTGACCAACGGCATCATCTCCGGCATTGACCGGAGTATTGAAGTAGAGGGCCGGGGCATGACTCTTCTCCAGACCAACGCGGCGCTGAACTCCGGCAACTCCGGCGGCCCGCTGATCAGCGAAAGCGGCCAGGTCATCGGCATCAACGTGGCGAAGTACATGTCCGGCCGGGAGAGCGTGGAGGGCATGGGCTTTGCGATTCCCACGGCCCAGATGGAGCGCATTGTGAACGACCTCCTGGAGTGGGGCGAGCTCCAGCCGGAGCCCCTCCTGGGCGTGACGGTGAAGAGCCTGTCGGCCGTGCTGGGGGAGGACGTCCAGGGCCTGCTGGTAGACGGGGTCAGCCCCGGCGGAGCCGCAGAAGCGGCGGGCGTGCAGGCCGGGGACCACATCCTTACCGCCGCCGGGGAGCCCCTGTATGTAAATGAGGACCTGCTCCGGGTCCGCCGCCGCCTCCACCTGGGCGACGAGCTGACTATGACGCTGGAGCGGGACGGGAAGACCTTGGAAGTCACCCTGGAGCTGACGGAAGCCGTCGAATAAAAAACCGGGAGGCCCCGGCCAATGTCATTAAGTTAAGGAAAAAAGCCTCCTTTTGAAAGGAGGTGGCACGGCGAAGCCGTGACGGAGGATTGTCCGCAGAGACTTCTTCTATCGCTTGTGCTGCAATAGAAGAAAGTCTCTGCGAACAATCCCCACCGCCCTTCGGGCGGAGTCCCTTTCCAAAGGGGCCTTTTTATTTCCTTCTTAACGGAATGTCATTAGGTGGAGCTTCCCGGTTTTTTGCCGCTTTTCTGTACAGAGCGCTACAAACCGCCCGTTCAAACCAACTTTAAGCGCTCCGGCCCGCTCCCGCAGCCCTACGCCTCCTCCAATTCCAGCACCACCGGGCAGTGGTCGCTGCCGTGAATCTCGCTCCAGATATCGGCGCTGCGAATCCGCCCCCGCAGGCGCTCCGAGACGATGAAGTAGTCGATTCTCCACCCCGTGTTGTTCTCCCGGGCCCGCCCCCGGTAGCTCCACCAGGAATAGGCCCCGGTCTTGTCCGGGTACAGCGCCCGGAAGGTGTCCACGAACCCCGCCGCCAGCAGCTTGGTCATCTTCTCCCGCTCCTCGTCGGTAAAGCCGGGATTCCGCCGGTTGGTGGAGGGATTTTTCAAATCGATCTCCTGATGGGCCACGTTCAAATCCCCGCAGTACACCACGGGCTTCACCGCGTCCAGCTCGCACAGATACTCCCGCAGGTCGTCCTCCCAGGCCATGCGGTAATCCAGCCGCAGGAGCTGGTCCTTGGAGTTGGGGGTGTAGCAGCAGACCAGGTAGAAGTCCGGAAACTCCGCCGTGATGACCCGCCCCTCGTGGCGGTGCTCGTCGATGCCGAAATCATAGGTGACGTTCAGCGGCGCACGGCGGGTAAAGACGGCGGTGCCGGAGTACCCGGCCTTGTCGGCGCTGTTCCAGAAGCGCTCGTAGCCCGGCAGGTCGAACTCCGCCTGTTCCGGGCGCATTTTTGTCTCCTGTAGGCAAATGACGTCCGCGTCGGCGAAGGCGCAGAAGTCGAGGAAGCCCTTTTTCAGGCAGGCCCGCAGGCCGTTGACGTTCCAGGATACCAGTTTCATAAAACACCTCGCGTTTGTTCAATGATAAAAGCAGGATGCAAACTCTCCTGCCATTGTAACGGATTTCGCGGCAAAAAACAATTGCCAGGCCGGAAGAAATGGGGTAGGATAGAGGAAAGTTTCCGCAAATGCCGCGGGAAGGCGCGCCGGGGGACTCCCGGACCTCCGGCGGCCCGCGTATGTGCAAGAGGATTGAATCAACATGATGGACAACGAAAAACTGCTGAATATGGGCGCTGAGCTGGGCTATCAGCTGATGTACAGCGGCGCGGAAATCTACCGGGTGGAGGAGTCGGTGCGCCGCCTGCTCCATGCCTACGGCCTGCCGGAGCCGGAGGTTTTCGCCATCCCCAACTGCGTCATTGTCAGCGTCTCCACGCCGGAGGGCCATCCCATCACCCGGATGCGCCGGGTCCCGCCCCACGGCACGGACATCGAGCTGCTGGAGCGGTGCAACAGTCTGTGCCGCCGCCTCTGCGCCCAGCCGCCTCCGGTGGAGGAAGCCCACGAACTGATCTTCGCCCTGCCGGAGAAAATCCCCACCCATTCCCCCCGCTGGGTCCTGCTGGGCTACGGCCTGGCCCCGGCCTTTTTCGCCCCGCTGTTCGGCGGCGGGCTGTGGGACATGGCGGGGGCCTTTCTCTGCGGCCTGGCGGTGGGGGCGTGCCTGCTGTACGGCGGGCGCTTCATCGGGGCCAACAGCTTTTTCCGCACGGCGCTGTGCAGCGCCCTGGCGGCTCTGCTGGCCATGCTCCTGGTGGAAGCGGGGGTGGGCCGGAGCGTGGACGTGGTGACCATCGCGGCCCTGATGGTCCTGGTGCCCGGCATGGCCCTGACCAACGCCATGCGGGAGATCATGGCCGGGGACACCTTCTCCGGCCTGAGCCGCACGGCGGACGCGATTCTGGTGGCCTCCGCCATCGCCCTGGGGGCGGCGGCGGGCCAGGCCGTGGGCGGACTTTTGTAAGGAGGGCGCGGGATGGAAGCGATTCTGACCGCCTACGCGGCTCCCTGCCTCTGCGCCTTTTGCGCCTGCGTGGGCTTTACCTTCATGTTCAACATTCACGGCGCGGGGAAGCTGATCGCGGGGGTCGGCGGCGCGCTGGGCTGGCTGGTGTATCTGCTGGCGGGGCGCACGATCTTCGCCGCCTTTCTGGCGGCCGTGGCCATCGGCTTTTTCGCCGAGGTAATGAGCCGGGTCCGGCTGTGCCCGGTGACGGGCTACGTGCTGGTAGCCCTGCTGCCCCTGGTCCCCGGCGGGGGCATCTACTACGCCATGCGCCACAGCGTGGCGGGGGAGACGGACCAGTTTTTAAGCACGCTGCTCCACACCTTCGGCATGGCGGCGGCGCTGGCGGTAGGGGCGATGCTGGCCTCGTCGGTATTCCGGGCGGTGTTCCGCCGGAAGAAGTGACGTTCGCTTACCGGAGAGTCTCCTCCGGCAAAATCATCTCATCCCGCATAGCCACAAACCCATACTTCTCATACAGCGGACGCCCCATATCGGTAGCCTCCAGGGAGATAAAGCCAACGCCCCGCTCCCGGCAGTCCCGGACCAGCAGGTCCAGCACATGATACGCCACCCCCCGCCTCCGGTACTCGGGCCGGGTGTAGATGTTCATGATGTACGCCTTGCGCCCGCTGGGGTTGTGATAGGTGGGCATCACCTGATAAAAGCTGACGCCTCCGGCGGCGGCAAAGCGCTCCCCGTCGAAAACGAGATAAGCGGTGTGGCTCCCATCCCGAAGGGACTCCTGGTAATACCGGCGGGTGTGCTCCCGCACCTCGTCCATCGGAGCGGTATCCGGCAGATGGTTGACCGCCCGCAGAATCCGCACGCGGGTCTCCGTCAGCAGTTCAAGGTCGCCGATTCCGGCGGTTTTGTAAATCAGGTCCATAAAAGCCCTCCCTCTCTCCAAGGAGCCGCCCGGAAAGGCGGCTCCCAAGTTTTATGCACAGATATTCAAGCCCGCACCCGTTTCTCAAACTTCTCCCTCGCAAACCCATACGCCTCCCGAATCAGCGGCTTCAGCTCCTCGAACCGCTCCCTGGACGGATTCAGTACGCAAATCCACCCCATCCAAGCGTAAACCGGGTGGGGAAGCAGAACGTTCTGCGCGGAAAAATCATACGCCATAGCGACCACGCCCCCCTTGCCTGGTCTTGGGGGGAGCGCCCCGAACATGCCGCAGAACGACTCCCGGCGCACTCCCAGGTTCACGCGGTAAATGCCCTCCCGGTCCAACCCCGAGCTCTTGTCATTCTCCCCGTCCTTTTCCTTCACCGTCAGCACATAGACCCCTCGTTTCAGCCTGCCGCCGGGGTTGTAAAAAATCCCGCGCTCTCCCCAGCTGTTTACCAAAACAGTCCCTTCAAGGGTATCCAAACAGTATCCCAGAACCTCATCCGGCGTCATAAGCCGCCCCCTCTCCCGTTTCTTGCCCCCATGATACCACACCGCCCGGCAGATTGGCAACCGCTTGTGAAATCTGTAAAACCGTGGTATAATCCGAAAAAACAGGTCGACGGACCTTTGCATCACGGAGGAATCAAACGAACCATGGAGGACTTGAAACAGCGTTCAATGGAAAACGGCTACTTCCGCCAGGAGGAGCTGGTATTTTGGGACTGCGACCGGGAACAGCGGGTCCGGGTCGCGGCGATTTTGAGCAAGATGGCGGCTTTCGCCGGCTACGACTACGACGCCCGGGGCCTGACCCACGAAGTGCTCCTGGCCCACCGGGAGGTGTTCCTGCTCTCCCGCGCGGCCATCAAAATCCACGACTGCCCCCACGCGGCGGACCTGCTGGACATCACTACCTGGGAGGCGGGAGCCAAGGGAGCCCACATGCGCCGGTACTACGAAATGGCGGACCAGTCTGGCCGGACGCGCGTTTCCGCCCGGACGGACTGGATTCTGGTGGACCCCGTCACCCGGAAAATCCTGCGTCCCTCGGCCTTTACGGCCAAGCCCCTGTTGGAGTCCGACCGGACGCCTGCGTGCCCGGAGACCCGGAAGATCGTCCTGCCCAGGGAGGGCCGGGAGGACCTGGGCCCCCGCCAAATCCGCTGGTCCGACCTGGACGGCAACGGCCACCTGTTCAGCGGCAACTACGGCGACATCGTCTGGGACGCCCTGCCGGAGGACCTCCAGCCCCAGCCCCCCGCCGAGTTCTACATCAACTACAGCCGGGAGGCGGTCCTGGGGGACACGCTGCGCCTGGAGGGCTTCCGGGATGAGACGGGCTATCTGGTAGAGGGCCTTGGCCCCCACGGCCCCTGCTTCACGGCGCAGATCGTGTTTTGAAGACTTTCCCCAAAGCCCCCTGTTCCCCCATATCCCAGCGGTTCTGTGAACCGACATTCGGATTTATCCGACTTAAACCGGAAACCAACGTGAAAGGAGAAGGGAAACCATGAAGAACAGGATTGCCTACTGCGGCTTGGACTGCGAACAATGCGACGCGTATCTCGCGACAATCCATAACGACCAGGCGCTGCGGGAGAAAACCGCAAAGCTATGGGCGGAGTTAAATCAAGCGCCTATTTTGCCGGAACATATCCATTGCGAGGGCTGCCGTGAGGAGGGCGCAAAGACCATTTTTTGCGAAAGCCTCTGCGGCATTCGCCAATGTGCGCTGAAAAAAGGCGTCAGGACCTGCGGCGATTGTCCGGATATGGAGACATGCCGGACAGTCGGGGAGATTTTTGCGGACAATCCGGACGCTCTGAAAAATCTGAGAGGATAGGGCGCTATCTCCAATGTCACTCAGTTAAGGAAGAAAGCCTCCTTTTGAAAGGAGGTGGCACGGCGAAGCCGTGACGGAGGATTGTCCGCACAGACTTCTCCAATTGTTAGCCTTGCAATAGAAGAGAGTCCCTGCGGACAATCCCCACCGCCCTTCGAGCGGAGCCTCTTTCAAAAGGGGCCTTTTTCTTTCCTGCTTAATTTAATGACATTGGTTCCATCAACCGCTCGCCCCCCCCATCTTACACAAGGAATCCCAACCCAATTCGTCATTTTCACGAAAAATCCCGCGCTCCCGCCTCCATCGCCCCGGAGCAGGAAAAGAATCCCAAAAGTCCGGCCTTGACGGGGACAGGCGATAGGTATAAAATAGCAATAGACATAGCGGCGGCATGCCGCAAAATGAGAGGAGACTATTTATGAAACGCTTCCTGACCATCCTGCTGACCACGCTGGCGCTGACTGCGGCGCTGTGCGTCAGCGCGTCCGCCTCCTACTTCGACGGCGCGGCGGAGGAGCTGTCCGCCATCGGCATGTTCAAGGGCACCGCCGACGGCTTCGCCCTGGACCAGGCCCCCACCCGCGGCCAGGCCGCCATTATGCTGGTCCGCCTCTACGGCGCGGAGCAGGCGGCGCAGAACACCTACAAGTCCGGACGCATCACCTGCCCCTTCACGGACGTGAGCGAGACCGTGGCCCCCTACGTGGCGTGGCTGGCGGACGAGGGCATCGCCAACGGCACCAGCGCCACCACCTTCGGCGCGGCGGACCCCTGCACGGCCAAGGCGTACACCATCTTCCTCCTGCGCGCCCTGGGCTACCAGGATGAGACGGATTTCAGCGCCTACACCGCGCAGAGCTTCGCCGCCAAGCTGGGCATGATGGACACCTCCGCCCTCACCGGCAGCTTCCTGCGGGACGATCTGGCGGCGCTGACCTATCAGGCCCTGGGCCTGGACATGAAGGACGGCAGCACCTATCTGCTGGACCACCTGATCAAAGAGGGCTATATCGACGCCAACGACGCCTATCCCATGGTGGAGAAGATTGAGAACTGCCGTGCCCTGACCGCGGCCTCCGAGACAATGAGCAAGGGCATGTCCGCCAACATCAAGACCAGCATGTCCGTTACCGTCGCCCCCCAGGGCGCTGCGGCCAGCGAGGAGCCGGTCCGGGTGCAGCACAAGGTTTTGTCCGGCAGCGGCAATATCAAGATGGTCCCGTCTGTGATGCCCCAAGTCGCCTATGATATTACCATGAAGGAAGAGGGCGGCGAGTCCAACCGCGTTCAGATGTGGATGCAGAACGGCTGGCTGTACGTCCAGAGCGGGGAAACGGCCTATAAGATGGAACTCCCCGAGATGGCGGACCTGTCCAACAGCATGACCAAGGCGGCGGGCGTTTCGGTGCTGCCCTTTGTGGACTACCTGTCCGACGAGACCTCCGGCAAGGACAAGATCTATACCATGGAGTTCAACGACGCCTTCGCGGATATCCTGAACGACGCCATCGCCGCCGCTCTGAAGGCCAGCGGCCTGCCGGAGAACGTGATGAGCGAGATCAAGTTCGACGCCTTCAAGCTGAAGTACACCGTAAAGGACGGCTCTCTGAAGACTGCCAACGCCGACCTGTCCATGTCCGTGGATATGGACGCGAACATGGGTGAGGCTCCCACGGTGATGATGAGCGTCGGCATGACCATGGAGCTGGAGATGGAGATTGCCTCCACCGGCGCGGGCGTGAAGATCAGCTATCCCGATTTCTCCAAGTTCCAGGAGATCATCGGCGGAGCTGACGGCCCCACGGGCATTTTCGCCGGCGACGCGGCGTAATCCTAATAATTGAAACCCCGTCCGGCGGAAGTGCTCCGCCGGATGGGGTTTTTGTTTTTAATATGGAGCATCGGAAGAAATTTTTCCCCACAACTACAATCTACGTTGCCGTCGCTTTGGCCTGGTTGAACACCAGACAACCAGAGCGCACTAAAGCTCTTTTGGTCCTTTTACCCTAAAGGGTGTATGGGGCCCCTTAGCGGCTTTGCCGCTTAGGGGCCCCATATCTTTCAAGAAAAGGAACCGTTCTTGCTCTGGGCCCCGTAGACCCGAAGCTCCCGCTGGGCGCGGCGGTATTGCTCGGCGCTGAACGCGGCCTTGCCCCGGTGGATGGACAGCAGGCCGTCCTTGGCGAACTGGGTGAGGGTGCGGTTGATGGTCTTGACCGTCAGGCCCACCTCTTCGCTGATCTGCTGCCGGGTCTTCTGGATCACCGCCTGCCCGGCGGAGCGGATGCCCTGGGCGTCGGCCTGGCGGGTCAGGTATTTCAGCAGGACATACTTGGCGGAGCAGAACAGCCGCTCGCCCCGGTTGTAGCTGGAGCAGTAGAGCTTGGCGGCTACGTGCCGGCTGACGGCCCGGAGGAGCCGGATGTCCTGCCGCAGCCACTGGTCGAAGGTCTCCACCGGCAGCGAGGCCACCAGACACTCCGTCACCGTCTCGATGGTGACGGAGGTGTAGGCCGCTCCGGCGAGAAGGGTCACTTCGCCGATGAAGGACACCGGCTCGTTCATCTCGATCATGAAGACGTTGCCGTTTTCGAACTCATTGACCACCCGGAACGAACCCCGGAGCAAAATCCCAATGCGCTCCAGAGGGCTGTCCTTCTGGTGGATGAGGCAGTGGGCCGGGTAGGTCCGCAGGAGAAACTGCCCGTCCAGCTCCGGCGGAATCTGCCCGGTGAGCTCCCGGAGCTCCGGCGTCAGGTCCAACAGCTCGGCATAGCGCATGGAAGCACCTCCGTTTCGTTGCGGTGTTGTGGAAACACCCCTTGAAACCATGATACCATGGTTTCAAGGGGCGTTCAAGAGTTTACTTCCAGTTTTGGAGCCAGGGCTGCTGTTCAAACAGCCGCTCCGCCTCCCGCCGGACCCGCTCCCGGTCGATGGTCAGCAGCTCCCGGTCACGCATCAGCAGCTTTCCGTGGACGATGGAGTGCCGCACGTCCGCGCCGCTGGCGCTCTCCACCAGGGAGTGGACCAGGTTCTGGGTGGGCCAGAGGTGGGGCGCGTCGGTGTCCACGGCGATGAGGTCCGCGGGCGCGCCTTTTTCAATGACCCCCAGACCCGGCTCCATCAGCGCTGCCGCGCCGCCTTGGGTTGCCATTTTCAGCAGGGTCTCGGCGGGCATGACGGAAGAGTCCGCCGTGCCCACGCCCCGGGTGGCGTTCATCACGCCCCGGAAGAGGCGCATCTCCCGGAACAGGTCCAGCCCGCCGTGGGCGGAGCCGTCGGTGCCCAGGCCCACGGGGACCCCGGCATGGAGGAGCTGAGGCGTGGGAGGCACGCCCTTGCCGCAGTTGGAGAAGGGGCAGTGGGCCACCCGCACCTGCCGCCGGGCCAGGATGTCGATTTCCTCCTGGCTCAGGAAGATGCAGTGGGGGGCGGTCATGGGGGCTTTCAAAAGGCCCTCGTCCTCCAGCCAGACGAAGGGGCGCTTGCCGCAGCGCTCGATGAAGTCCGTCACCTCGCTGGCATACTCGTTCATGTGGGTCTCCACCGGCACGCCGTCCTCTGCCGCCGCCGCAAAGACCGCCCGAAGCAGATCCTCGCTGACGGCGGTGGGGGTGGTGACGGAGTAGATGGGCTTCAAAAGGCCGG
>CAQVQZ010000027.1 GCA_948902155.1 uncultured Oscillibacter sp. | reverse complement strand
GATAACATTCTACACCTCAAGTCAATACACTGTTATTTTATTGGATTGCTATAGTTAAAATGGAAACCGCTTGTGGAGGGTCTTATGCCGAAATTTCAAGTCGTATCCGAATACCAGCCCTCCGGCGACCAGCCGGAGGCCATTGCCGCTTTGGCGGAGGGCATCGAGAACGGGCTCAAGGAACAGATTCTGCTGGGCGTCACCGGGTCGGGCAAGACCTTCACCATGGCCAAGGTCATCGAGGCCGTCCAGCGGCCCACGCTGGTGCTGGCCCACAACAAGACCCTGGCCGCTCAGCTCTGCGCGGAGTTCAAGGAGTTCTTTCCCAACAACGCCGTGGAGTATTTCGTGTCCTACTACGACTACTACCAGCCGGAGGCGTATATCCCACACACGGATACCTATATCGCCAAGGACGCGTCCACCAACGACGAGATCGACCGGCTGCGGCTGTCCGCCACCTTCGCCCTGCTGGAGCGGCGGGATGTCATCGTTGTGGCCTCTGTCTCCTGCATCTACGGCCTGGGGGAGCCGGAGGACTTCGCCAAGCTGTCCGTCTCCCTCCGGGCCGGGGCCGAGTGGGACCGGGACGAGCTGCTGCGGCGGCTGGTGGAAATTCGCTATGAGCGGAATGACATCGCCTTTGAGCGGAACATGTTCCGGGTCCGGGGGGATACAGTGGAGATATATCCCGCCTATTACAAGGACCGGGCCATCCGGGTGGAGTTCTTCGGGGACGAGATCGACCGCATCAGCGAGTTCAACCCCATCACCGGGGCGGTGACGCTGAAGCTGAACCATACGGTGATCTATCCCGCCAGCCACTACGTTACGACGAAGGATAAGATGGACCGGGCCATCGGCGAGATTCGGGCGGAATTGGAGGAACAGGTGAAGGTTTTCACCGGCAACAATCAGCTGGTGGAGGCCCAGCGCATCCGCCAGCGGACGGAGTACGATATGGAGATGATGCAGGAGCTGGGCTATTGCTCCGGCATCGAGAACTATTCCCGCATCATCTCCGAGCGCCCCGCCGGGTCCGCGCCCATGACCCTGCTGGACTTCTTCCCGGAGGACTTCGTCCTCTTCGTGGACGAGAGCCACGTCACCCTGCCCCAGGTCCGGGCCATGTACAACGGCGACCACGCCCGGAAGGACTCCCTGGTGCAGTACGGCTTCCGGCTTCCCTGCGCCTATGACAACCGGCCCTTGAAATTCGAGGAGTTCGAGGGGCGCATCGGGCAGGCGGTCTTTGTCTCCGCCACGCCGGGGCCCTATGAGCGGGAGCGGGCGGACCAGGTGGTGGAGCAGGTCATCCGGCCCACGGGCCTGCTGGACCCCCGGGTGGAGGTCCGGCCCGTCACCGGGCAGATCGACGATTTGATGGAGGAGATCAACGCCCGGTCCGCCAGGGACGAGCGGGTGCTGGTGACGACGCTGACCAAGAAAATGGCGGAGGACCTGACCGAGTATTTCAAAAACGCGGGCATCAAGGTCCGCTACATGCACTCCGACGTGGAGACCATCGAGCGGATGGAGATCATCCGGGATTTGCGCCTGGGGAAGTTCGACGTGCTGATCGGCATCAACCTTCTGCGGGAGGGGCTGGACCTTCCGGAGGTCAGCCTCGTGGCCGTGCTGGACGCGGACAAGGAGGGCTTTTTGCGGTCGGAGACGTCCCTGATTCAGACCATCGGCCGCGCCGCCCGGAACGCCGGGGGGCTGGTCATTCTCTACGCGGACACCATCACGCCCTCCATGCGGGCCGCCATGGACGAGACGGAACGCCGCCGGGGCATCCAGGACCGCTTCAACCAGGAGCACGGCATCGTGCCCAAGACCATCATCAAGGGCGTGCGGGAGGTCCTGGAAATCTCCACCACGGCGGAGGACGAGACCACCCGCGCCCGCCATCACCGCAAGCTGTCCCAGCAGGAGCGGGACGCGGAAATCAAGCGGCTGGAAAAGGAAATGAAGGAAGCCAGCAAGATGCTGGAGTTTGAGTATGCCGCGGTGCTGAGAGACCGCATCATCGAACTGAGAGGGGAAAAATAGACGAACAAGGAGAGTGGACATGGGAAACCGGCTGGTTTGCTACAAAAGTGTCACCGGATTTACCAGGCGCTATGCCGAAATGATTGCCGCCGGGGCGGGCTGTGCGCTGATGGATTTGAAAGATATCTCCGTCGAAACGGCGTCCCAATATGGGACGATCGTGTTTGGCGGCAGATTTCGCGCGGGGATAGTGGACGGACTGAAGCGGGCTAAGGAGCTTGCGGAGGCAAGCGGAGCGGCGCTGATCATCTTTGCCACGGGTGCGATGCCCGCCGAAGCGGCGGATACGGTGCAGCAGGCGTGGGAGAACAATTTATCGGCGGATGAACTGCGCAGAATCCCGCATTTTTATATGCCGGGCGGGTTGTGTTATGAGAAGATGCCGTTTTTGGATAGGGCTATGATGAAGACCTTTGCCGCCGTGATGAAACGCAGGCTCAAACGCAAAACGGAGATGTCGGAACAGGATAAGAAATTTGCGCAGATGATTTCCACCTCTTATGACATTTCGTCAGAGGAATATATCAAGCCGTTGGTTTCCTTTTTGAATGAGGCGGAGGATATGAAATGAAGTACGAATGGCTGGATGAATATCTTCTTTCTCTGCCGGGAACGGAGAAGGATTACAAGATCGAATGGGGCTGGTTCCGGTATATGGTTCGGGGCAAGCTCTTTGCCGCTGTCTGTTCGCCGAAGGGGATGAAGGACGCGGCTTACAATGACCATGATTTGGTGAATTTGAAGTGCCTTCCCGCTCGGGGAGAGGTCTTGCGGGCCGTTCATCCGGAGATTCTGCCGGGGTTTTACTGCGATAAGCGGAATTGGATTGCCTGCCTGCTGGATGGGGATTTGCCCGACGAGATTCTGCGGGAGCTTTGCCGGGAGTCCCATGAGCTGGTTTTGAGAAAGCTTCCCAAGTATGTACAGAGGGAGATTTTGGGAGAATAGGAGGGATCGCCGTGGAACTGACCCGTTTGCAGAAAATCCTGCTGGCAATCCTGGCGGGGATGCTGGTGGTGTTCAGCGGGTTGATGGCCTTTTTCCGCACCCATCCGGGGGTGCTGTTCGAGGAGGCTCTGCTGAAAATCGAGGAGAGGGATGGACAGGTCCTTTACATCGGCAGGGCCCACGGAGACCCGGTGCGCATTGCGGTTACCTGGGTTTCCAATTTTCAGACGAATGTGGAGTTTACCATCGGGGAGCGGTTTCACGACGTATGCGAGGTGGTCTATCCTACGGAACCCATTGTGTCGGAGGACTTTGGCGGCGTCACGGTGGACGGCATCCTGGTGCGGAAGAACGGGGAGACGATTTTTGAGGGAGGTTATGACCGGGAAAACGGATATTGGTTCGATCAGGATGGGAACTGGGGGCCGATGTTCGGGATTGGGTTTTCCGGGAGCGACCCCTGGCAGGGGTTTGAGGTCACGGAGCGCCTGGCGGCCCGGTTTGCCTTCGGGCCGGAGACTTCCGCCCATGGACATCCGGGGCTGTTCAGCCTGGCGGTTTTCCTGACGGCTGTGCTGGCGTTGGAAATCGTCTTTTACGAAACGCTCTTTCGCTGGCGGCACTGGGGGGCGCGGGACCCGGAGCCCTCCGAGGGCTATCTGGTGCTGGAACGCGCGGGATGGGTCGTCTTTACGGGGGCCGTCGCTGTGGCGTACATCGTCGCCTTGGTGGAAATTTATTAGGGGAGGGCCGTATGGAGACAGAGAAAAAAGCCCCGGCCATGGCCGCGATTCTGGCGGCAGCGGTCTTGTGGGGCATCATCGGGTTATGGAACCGGCGGATGACGGCGGCGGGGATGTCCACGTTTTCCATCGTGGCCGTGCGGAACTTCGGCGGCATGGTTTTGCTGGGGCTGTTCTTCGCCGTGCGGGACCGGAGCGTCTTCCGGGTGGAGCGGAAGCATCTGAAATACTTCTTCGGCACCGGCGTGCTTAGCGTGGGGATGAACAGCGTCTGTTACTTCTCGTGCCAGAGGCTTTCTTCGCTGGCGGTGGCCTCTGTTTTGATGTACACAGCGCCGTCTTTTGTGGTGCTCCTCTCCGCAGTTCTCTGGAAGGAGCCGATTACGAAAAAGAAGGTTCTGGCGCTGGTTTTGACCCTTCTGGGCTGCGCCTGTGTCTGCGGCCTGTTCAGCGGGGATTTGTCCGTCACCTTCGCCGGTGTGCTGTTCGGCTTTGCCTCCGGGTTTTTCTATTCGCTTTACAGCATCTTCGGGCGCTACGCTTTGGAGCATTACGGTTCCATGACGGTTACGGTGTGGTCGTTTCTCTTCGCCGGACCGGCGTCCCTGGTGCTGCTCCGCCCGGCGGAGACGGTCAGGGCCTTCGGGTCGGACCCGAGTCTGTGGCTGACGCTTCTGGCGCTGGTGGTGTTCTCCACCGCCGCGCCCTACATTTTATATACCTGGGGCCTCGCCCGCATCGAGCCGGGACGGGCCTCCATCATCGCCAGCTTTGAGCCGGTGGCGGCGACCCTGGCGGGCGTGCTGGCCTTCGGCGAGCCGCTGGAGGCGCTGAGCGTCTTGGGCATCGGTTTGGTTCTGGCGGGCGTGGCAATTTTGAGGTGAAAAATATGGCAAAGAAAAAGGACGAAAAAACCAATGTGATGCGGATTTTGGACCAGAAAAAGGTGCCTTATACGCCGCATTTTTATGAAGAGAGCGAGGGGCCGGAGGGCACGCGGGACTACGGCGTCCACGTGGCCCAGGCCCTGGGGCAGGACCCGGCCAGGGCCTTCAAGACCCTGGTGGCGAAGGGGGCTTCCGGGGGATACTACGTCTTTGACATCCCCACGCCCGACAGCCTGGACCTGAAAAAGGCCGCGAAGGCGGCGGGGGAGAAGTCCGTGGAGCTGGTGGCGGTGAAGGACATCACCGCCGTGACGGGGTACGTCCGGGGCGGGTGCAGTCCTGTGGGCATGAAGAAGCCCTACCCGGCTATTTTCCACGAGACGGCGTTGGAGTTTGAGACGATTTTTGTCTCCGCTGGGAAGATCGGCGCGCAGGTGGAGGCAGCGCCCCAGGCGCTATTGGACCTCCTGGGGGCCGGGACGGCAGATATCGTGGTGAAGTAGGGAGAAATGGGATGGAAATCCTGGTTATTTTTGGCCGGCACTTGAAGGAGATCCGGAAGGAGCGGAAACTACGGCAGAAGGACATGGGAGATCTCCTGGAAATGACGCTTCGCAACTATCAGAGGCTGGAAAAAGGGGAAATCAATCCTTCGGCCCTGACACTGTGCATCCTGGCGGACTATTTTGAGGTGAGTACGGACTACCTGCTGGGGCGGACTGAGGAACGATAGGGGCGGGCATTTCGACCAAAGGAGTTTCCATGGAATCTTTAGAAATTCTGGGGGCGCGGCTGAAAGCGCTTCGAAATGAGCGGCGTGTGTACCAGCGGGAGATGGGAGAACTGCTGGGCATCACGCTGGGTCACTATCAAAAAATGTAGGCTGGGAAGGTGAATATTCCGGCCTTGATATTGTGCGCCCTGGCGGATTATTTTGAGGTGAGCGCGGATTATCTGTTGGGACGGTCCGAGGAAAGGTAGCGGGCAGCGCCCTTTTTAAGGGAGCTAAATGGGGGCGCGGGAAAATTGGTTTGTTCCGCCCGTGTCCCCGCAAACAACGAATGCCATTGCCTACGTTTTTATTTCCGAAAAAAGCTCTTGACATAAAAAATTTCTTTCATTAATCTGTTAGGCGTGACGAAACGCGAGCAAAGGAGACCAACGCCATGCATAAATATATCACCGTCAAAGGCGCGCGGGTGAACAATCTCAAAAACATCGACGTGACCATCCCCAGGGACAAGCTGGTGGTCATGACCGGCTTGTCCGGCTCGGGCAAGTCCTCCCTGGCCTTTGACACCATTTACGCCGAGGGGCAGCGGCGCTATGTCGAGAGCCTCAGCTCTTACGCCCGGATGTTCCTGGGCCAGATGGACAAGCCCGACGTGGACTACATCGAGGGCCTGAGCCCCGCTATCTCCATCGACCAGAAGACGACCTCGAAAAACCCCCGGTCCACCGTGGGCACCGTGACGGAGATTTACGACTACCTCCGCCTCCTTTGGGCGCGGGTGGGCACCCCCCACTGTCCCAAGTGCGGCAAGGTCATCCGCCAGCAGACCGTGGACCAGATCATCGACCAGGTTATGAGCCTCCCGGAAGGAACCCGTATCCAGGTCATGGCCCCCGTCATCCGGGGGAAGAAGGGCGAGCACGCCAAGATTTTCGAGGACGCGAAGCGCTCCGGCTACGTCCGGGTACGGGTGGACGGGAACCTCTACGAGCTGGACGAGGAAATCAAGCTGGAGAAGAATAAGAAGCACAACATCGAGGTGGTCATCGACCGGCTCATCATCCGCCCGGACATCCAGCAGCGGCTGACGGACAGCGTGGAGACTGCTTCGAACCTCTCCGGCGGGCTGGTGGCGATCAACCTTCTGCGGGAGGAACAGGATTTGCTCTTCTCCCAGAACTACGCCTGCGAGGACTGCGGCATCTCCATCGAGGAGCTGACGCCCCGGATGTTCTCCTTCAACAACCCCTACGGAGCCTGCCCTACCTGCACGGGGCTGGGCAGCCAGCTGAAGGTGGACGTCTCCCTGGTGGTGCCGGACCCTAAGAAATCGATTTTGGAGGGGGCTATCCAGGCCAGCGGGTGGGGAAACATCCGCTCCGACGGCATCTCCCGGATGTATTTCGACGCGCTTTCGAAAAAGTACCGCTTTTCCCTGGACCAGCCTTGGGAGTCCTTGTCCGACGAGGCCAGGGAGATCATCCTCTACGGCACCAAGGGGGAAAAGCTGGAGCTCCACTATGACCAGCCCCGTGGGAAAGGCGTGCTGTATCAGCCCTTCGAGGGCATCTGCAACAACGTGGAGCGCCGCTATCAGGAGACCCAGAGCGACGCCAGCAAGCGGGAGCTGGAGGAGCTCATGAGCGAGTGCCCCTGCCCGGCCTGCAAGGGGCGGCGGCTGAAAAAGGAATCCCTAGCCGTCACCGTGGGGGAGAAGGACATCGACGCCCTGACCCGCCTTTCCGTGGTGGACGAGCTGGCCTGGGTAGGACAGCTGACCCTGACGGAACAGCAGCACCTGATTGCCGACCGGATTTTGAAGGAGATCAAGGCCCGGCTGGGCTTCCTCCAGTCCGTGGGACTGGGCTACCTGACCCTGAGCCGGTCCGCCGGGACCCTCTCCGGCGGCGAGAGCCAGCGCATCCGGCTGGCGACGCAGATCGGGTCCAGCCTGATGGGGGTGCTGTATATCCTGGACGAGCCCTCCATCGGCCTCCACCAACGGGACAACGACAAGCTGCTGACAACCCTCCGGAATTTGCAGAGTCTGGGGAACACCCTCCTGGTGGTGGAGCACGACGAGGACACCATGCGGGAAGCGGATTACCTCATCGACATCGGTCCCGGCGCGGGGGTCCACGGCGGGCAGGTGGTGGCCGCGGGCACGCCGGAGGAGGTCATGGCGAACCCGGATTCTCTGACGGGTCAATACCTCTCCGGAAAGAAGCGGATTCCGGTGCCGGATATCCGCCGGCCCGGCAGCGGGAAATTCCTCCGGGTCCGGGGGGCGGAGGAGAACAACCTCCGGAAGGTGGACGTGGACTTCCCTCTGGGGACCTTCACGGTGGTCACCGGCGTGTCGGGGAGCGGGAAGTCCTCCCTGGTGAACGAGGTGCTGTTCAAGCGCCTGGGGGCGGAGCTGATGCGCATGAAGGTCCATCCGGGCCGGTGCGCGGGCATCGAGGGGCTGGAATATCTGGACAAGGTGGTCAACATCGACCAGAGCCCCATCGGGCGGACGCCCCGGTCCAACCCCGCCACGTACACGAACCTCTTCAACGACATCCGGGACCTCTACGCCTCCACCCAGGAGGCCAAGAGCCGGGGCTACGGCCCGGGCCGGTTCAGCTTCAACGTCCGGGGGGGCCGCTGCGAGGCCTGCTCCGGCGACGGCGTGCTGAAAATCGAAATGCACTTCCTGCCGGACATCTTCGTCCCCTGCGAGGTCTGCAAGGGGAAGCGCTATAACCGGGAGACGCTGGAGGTTCACTATAAGGGCAAGAATATCTCCGAGGTTTTGGAGATGACGGTGGACGAGGCGCTGGAGTTCTTCGCCCCCCTTCCCAAGCTGCGGAACCGCTTGCAGACTCTCCAGGACGTGGGCCTGGGGTATGTGAAGCTGGGCCAGCCCTCCACGGAGCTGTCCGGCGGCGAGGCCCAGCGGGTGAAGCTGGCCACAGAGCTGAGCAAGCAGGCCACCGGCAAGACCATCTATATCCTGGACGAGCCGACCACGGGCCTCCACACCGACGACGTGCGCAAGCTGCTGGAGGTCCTCCAGCGGTTGGTGGAGAACGGGAATACGGTAGTGGTCATTGAGCACAACCTGGACGTCATCAAGTCGGCGGACTGGATCATCGACCTGGGTCCCGAGGGGGGCGACGGCGGCGGTACGGTGGTCGTCACGGGTACGCCGGAGAAGGTGGCCGCGTGTAAGGAGTCGTACACCGGGCAGTATCTGAAAAAGGTGCTGGTTCGTTGAAATAAGGCGGAAATACCTTTTAAAATCTATTTTATAAAGTAAAATTGCTTGACAGAAAGTTGAGGATTACCTATGAGCATTCAAAAAACCGCCATGGTGACGGTGTGCGGCCGTCCCAACGTGGGCAAGTCCAGCCTGACCAACGCCCTGGTGGGCGAGAAGATCGCCATCGTCTCCAACAAGGCCCAGACGACCCGGAACCGGATTTACGGCGTGGTCAACCGGGAGGATACCCAGTTCATCTTCCTGGATACACCGGGCCTCCACCGGCCCAAGTCCGCCTTGGGGGACTATATGGTGAAGGTGGTGACGGCCAGCCTCAGCGATGTGGACTGCGCCCTGCTGCTGGTGGAGCCCATCGCTCACGTGGGCGGGCCGGAGAAGGCCCTCATCGCCCGGATTCGGGAGGAACGGATTCCCTGCATCCTCTGCATCAACAAGATCGACACCGTGGAACCCGCCCAGCTGCTGCCGGTCATCGCGGCCTACAGCGGGGAGTGGGACGGCTTCGACGCCATCATCCCCATCTCCGCCCACACCGGCGGGGGGCTGGACGACTTGATGAACGAGCTGAAAAAGTACGCCCAGGAGGGGCCCCAGCTCTTCCCGGACGGCCAGACCTCGGACCAGCCGGAGCGGGCCGTGTGCGGGGAGCTGCTGCGGGAAAAGCTGCTTCTCTGCCTGGACAAGGAGATTCCCCACGGGACCGCCGTGGAGATCACGAAGTTCTCCGAGCGGGACTCCGGCGTGGTGGACGTGGGGGCCACAATTTACTGCGAAAAGGCCAGCCACAAGGGCATCATCATCGGCAAGCAGGGGGCCATGCTGAAAAAAATCAGCACCCTGGCCCGGCACGACATGGAGAAATTCATGGGGACCCAGATTTATCTGGAAACCTGGGTCAAGGTGAAAGAAAACTGGCGGGACAACGTGAATTACGTCCGGAGCCTGGGCTATCGGGAGGACTGAGGACATGCGGGACCCGGAAAAGACCGTCGGCGGCATCGCCGACAAGGCGAAAACCGCTTACCTCAGCTACCTGGACGCCGAGGGCTTCCCCACCACCCGCGCCATGCTGGCCCCGCAGGAGCGGGAGGGCATCCGGGTGTTCTGGTTCAGCACGAATACCTCGTCGCGGAAGGTGGCGGCCTTTCGGGAGAATCCCAAGGGGAGCGTCTATTTCGTGGACCGGCGCTTTTTCCGGGGCGTCAGCCTCTCCGGCGCCGTGGAAGTGCTGGAGGACCTGGAGAGCAAACGGCGCATCTGGCAGGCGGGAGACGTTCTGTACTACCCCAAGGGCGTCACGGACCCGGATTACTGCGTGCTGAAATTCACGGCGGATAAGGGCCGGTATTACAGCAATTTCAAAAGCGTGGATTTTCAGATTCCAGATTGACCGGAAGTTTCCACGTATCCCTTTCGACGGTCTTCGCAGACTACTCGTAAAAGGAGGTCTGCGACATGGAACACATGGAACCCGCGCCCCTCTGGGAGCTGTTCTGCCTCACCGGGGAGCCTCTGGCGTATATGCTCTATCGGTCGATTGAGGACGAAAAGGAAAACAATTTGTCATAACTGGGGAGGATTATACTCCCCGTACATAGCAGGGGAGGGGAACGGCTGTGGCGGGAACGCCCTACATCGTGGACCGGGGGGTGGTCCTCCGGGAGACGGAGACGAAGGAGTCGGACAAGATTCTGACGCTGCTGACCTGGGAACAGGGGAAAATTCCCGTGATCGCCCGGGGGGCGCGGCGGAAGAACTGCAAGTTCGGCGCTGCCGCCCAGCCGCTGGCCTACTCCGAGTGGACCGTCTACCAGCACCGGGAGTGGCACTATGCCAGCGACGCGGCGACGCTGGACCTCTTTGCGGGACTTCGGCAGGATTTGATCGCGCTGTCCCTGGGCTGCTACATGGCGGAGCTGACGGAGGCCGTGGCCCCGGAGGCCGTCCCCGCGCCGGAGCTGCTGCGGCATCTGCTGAACGGGCTGTATGCCCTTTCCACTTTACACAAGCCGCCGGAGCTGGTGCGCCCGGCCTTCGAGCTGCGGCTGCTCTGCCTGGCGGGGTACGAGCCCCTGGCGGACGTTTGCGCCGTCTGCGGCCGGGAGGAACCGGAAACGCCGGTGCTGGACACGGCCCAGGGCGTGCTCCGCTGCCGGGACTGCGGCGGCGGCGGGACCCGGCCCCTCTGCCGGGACTCCCTGGCGGCGCTGCGGCATATCGTCTATGGGGACCCCAAGCGGCTCTACGCCTTCCGGCTGGGGCCGGAGCCCCTCCGGCGGCTCACCGCCGCTTCGGAGGCGTTTCTCTACGCCCAGCTGGAGCGGGGGTTTTCGACGTTGGATTTTTATAAAAGTCTTTTGTAGACGGTCTTTAGATTTGGATTTTACCAACGCCTCAATAAGAAGGAGGTAACCCATGAGCGAACTGTTTGAAAAATCCCTCCGCACCCTGGAGCTGCCCAGGGTCTTGCAATTGCTGTCGGATATCGCGGTCAGCGCGGAGGCCAAGGACCGCGCCCTCAAGATCACCCCGGAGACGGAGCCGGAGGAGGTCCTCCGCCTGCTGGACCAGACCGACGCGGCCCGGCTGATGATCGGCCTCCGGGGCGCGCCGTCGTTTTCCGGCGTCAAGCCCGTGGGGGAGTCCCTGGACCGGGCCGACCGGGGCGGCAGTCTGAACACAAGGGAGCTGCTGCGCATCGCGGACCTTCTCACCGCCGCCCGCCGGGCGAAGGAGTATTTCAACGCCGGCGAGGGAGAGAGGACGGCCATCGACCACCTCTTTTTGTCCCTCCACGGCAACCACTTCCTGGAGGAGAAAATTAAACGCTGCATCCCCGACGAGGACACTATCGCCGACGCGGCCTCTCCGGAGCTGGCGGATATCCGCCGCCACATGCGGGCGGCGCAGGCCAAGAGCCGCCAGATTTTGCAGAAGATCATCTCCTCCCCCAGCTACGCCAAGGTGCTCCAGGAGACCATCATCACTCAGCGGGACGGCCGTTTCGTGGTGCCGGTGAAGGCGGAGCAGAAGGGGAACCTGCCGGGCTTGGTCCATGACATCTCCTCCTCCGGGGCCACGGTTTTCGTGGAGCCCATGGGGGTGGTCCAGGCCAACAACGAGTACATCGAGCTGGAGGCCAAGGAGCAGAAGGAGATCGAGCGCATCCTGGCGGAGCTGTCCGCCGAGGCCGCGGCCCACCGGGAGGATATCCAGTGGGATTACGACGCGCTGGTCCACCTGGATTTGATTTTCGCCCGGGGCGAGCTGAGCTATAAGATGGACGCCGTCCGGCCGGAGGTCCGCCGGGACGGCGCGATCCGGCTCATCAAGGCCCGCCATCCCCTCCTGGACCGGAAGACGGCGGTGCCCATCGACCTGGAGCTGGGGGGCGCTTTCGACACCCTGGTCATCACCGGGCCCAACACCGGCGGCAAGACGGTTTCTTTGAAGACCCTGGGGCTGCTGACCCTGATGACCCAGTGCGGGCTGCACATCCCGGCGGCGGACCGGAGCGCCGTGGCGGTCTACGAGCGGGTGCTGGCGGACATCGGCGACGAGCAGAGCATCGAACAGAGCCTGTCGACCTTCTCCGCCCACATGACCAACATCGTGGGGATTTTAAAGGAAGCGGACCAAAAGAGCCTCATCCTCTTCGACGAGCTGGGGGCGGGCACGGACCCGGTGGAGGGCGCGGCCCTGGCCATCGCGGTGATTCAGCACGTCCGGGCCGCGGGGGCGAAGATTGCCGCCACGACCCACTATGCAGAGCTGAAGACCTTCGCCATGACCACAGCGGGGGTGGAGAACGCCTCCTGCGAGTTCAATGTGGAGACGCTGAGTCCCACGTACCGGCTGCTGACCGGCATCCCCGGCAAGTCCAACGCCTTCGCCATCTCCCGGCGGCTGGGGCTTCCGGAGGAGGTCATCGAAGCCGCCCAGACGCAGATGAGCGGCGACAGCGTCCGCTTTGAGGACGTCCTGACCCAGCTGGAGGCGAAGCGGCAGGCCCTGGAGAAGCGGGACCAGGAGTCCGACCGCCTCTTCCGCCAGCGGGAGGAGGACGCCCGGAAGGCACGGGAGTTCCGGGAGCAGATGGAGCGGGCCAAGGAGAACGCCCGCAGCCGGGGCGAAGCCGAGGCCAAACGCATCCTCCGGGACGCGAAGGCGGCGGCGGATCAGACCTTCAACGAGCTGGCAGAGCTCCGCCGCCTCCAGGCCCAGGCGGACGCGGCCCAGAACATCAACGACGCCCAGGCGGCTATCCGCCAGGGCCTGAACCAGGCGGAGGAGCGCCTCCGGACGGAGAAGGACCGCCCGGCCCCCATCCCCAAGCCCAGCCGTCCCATTCAGAAGGGGGACCTGGTGGAGTTTCCCGGCGTGCGCCAGCCGGCGGAGGTCATCTCCGTGGGCAAGGACGGCACGCTCCAGCTCAAGGCCGGAGTTTTGAAAATGAAAGCCAAGGCCGATGAAGTCCGCCTGATCGAGGACGACGAGCGGGCCGCGCGGAAGCCCAGGACCCCGGTTTCCTCCGGTGGGAGCCGGACCCTCCACACCGCCGCCAGCCGGGAGCTGGACATCCGGGGCCTGGAGACCCTGGAGGCGGAGGGCGTGGTGGAGGCGTTCCTGTCCGCCGCTGTCATTGGGAAGCTGGAGACGGTGACCATTATCCATGGCAAGGGCACTGGGGCCCTGCGGAAGGCGGTGCATGATATCCTCCGGCGGAGCAAGGCGGTGAAGAGCTTCCGGCTGGGGGTCTACGGCGAGGGGGAGACCGGGGTGACGGTTGTGACGATGAAATAGGGGATTGCAAAAGCCTCCTTTTGAAAGGAGGTGGCGCGGCGAAGCCGTGACGGAGGATTGTCGTAGGGGCTATCTTCATATCACCCGACTTGCAATAGAAGAGAGTTCCCAGGACCTCCTTCTATTGTCAGCTTTGTGATAGGAGGGAGTCACTGCGGCAATCCCCACCCGGCTCCGCCGGGAGCCCCTTTCAAAAGGGGCCTTTTTTCGTTTGCGCTGCATGAAAGTTCTCTTAGATAATAAAGCTAATTTATAAAATATTTATATAATTGAGATAGTACCAATCGCTTTCCTGCAATAGGCAGCCGAATCAAAAATTCCTCGTCAAATTGTTGCAAAGCCAACCAAAATTTGCTATACTGTTTTTACAATATCACGACATAGAGGTGACGATCATGCAAAAGCTTGAAAAGCAGTTCCACATTGCCTGCACGGCCGCCGACGTTGGCCGCTATTGCATCCTCCCCGGCGACCCGGGGCGGGTCCCTGCCATCGCCGCCTATTTTGACGACGCGAAACAGGTGGCCTATAACCGGGAGTACAACGTCTGGACAGGCACCCTCCTGGGGGAGAAGGTCACCGCCTGCTCCACGGGCATCGGCGGGCCCTCCGCCTCCATCGCCATGGAGGAGCTGCATAAATGCGGCGCGGATACCTTCATCCGCACCGGCACCTGCGGCGGCATCGACGTCAACGTCCAGTCCGGCGACATCGTGGTGGCTACGGGCGCGGTCCGCTTTGAGCACACCAGCCGGGAGTACGCCCCCATCGAGTTCCCCGCCGTGGCGGACTTCGGCATCACGGACTGCCTGGTCCGGGCCGCCAAGGCCCTGGGCTATCCCTGCCACACCGGCATCGTCCAGTGCAAGGACAGCTTTTACGGCCAGCATGACCCCGCCGCCTCTCCGGTGTACTACGAGCTCCAGCAGAAGTGGGAGAGCTGGAAGCGTCTGGGCGTGAAGGCCAGCGAGATGGAGTCGGCGGCGCTGTTCGTGGTGGCGGCGGCGCTGGGTTGCCGCTGCGGGAGCTGTTTCCACGTGGTCTGGAACCAGGAGCGGGAGGCTGCGGGCCTGGACCAGAAGATGAGCGAAGACACCAGCACCTCCGTCCGGGTGGCGGTGGAAGCCCTGAAGCTCCAGATCGAGGCGGACCGGGCCGCAGGAAGATAAACGGGGCGCTCCGGACGGCGGACGCGTCGGGAACCGCTTCTGATTTTTGGCAGGAACAGACGGCAGGCACGGGGTGTCTGCCGTCTGTTTGCCGTTTCGCGAATGCAGGTTCTTAACTCACTCCATCAGCTCGGCCAGACGCATCTGGGCCGTTTTGGATTGCAGCCGGGCGAAGGAGGTCACGCCGTCGTCTTCCTCCAGCAGCGCCTTGACCTCGGGGGAAAGGGTTTGGAAAAACTCGTAAGCGGAGGGGTCCTGATCCAGCAGGTCCTCCAGGCTGAGGTATTCCACGCCGTACAAATCGATCACCTCCGGGCCTAGCTTGCCCGGTTTTTAGAGGAGAACACCATGGAATTTCGAACAATTTCTGACAACAAGCGGGACTTTCTCCCGCTGCTCCTGCTGGGGGACGAGCAGGAGGATATGATCGACCGCTACCTGAACCGGGGGACGCTTTACGCCCTCTACGACGGCGGCGCGCTCCGCACGGTCTGCGTGGTGACGGAGGAAGGGGGCGGCGTGTTTGAAATCAAGAACCTGGCTACCGCCCCGGAGAGCCAGCGGCGGGGCTATGGGCAGGCGATGGTGGAGTTTGTTGTCCGGACCTGCCGGGGGCGGGGGAAGCGGCTGCTGGTGGGCACCGGGGACAGTCCGTTGACCTTGCCGTTTTACGAGTCCTGCGGGTTTCAGGAGAGTTATCGGGTGAGGGATTTCTTCCTGGAGCACTATGACCACCCGATCTATGAGGCGGGGCGGCGGTTGGTTGATATGGTTTATTTGGCGATGGACTTGTGACAGTGTTTTTTCTTTAACTGCCAGTTTTTCAAGGGTTTTGCCTATGCAGGGGCGGTTCGACCGGTAGAGCATCCCGAATATGGACCGTCTGCCGATGGATCCATCTATAGCAATCCAAGAAATTATCAAGGAATACCAGCGGCAGAAAACCAACCAG
>CAQVQZ010000026.1 GCA_948902155.1 uncultured Oscillibacter sp. | reverse complement strand
ACAACACCTTCTGGTCCCTGCTGCCCCCCATCATCGCCATCGCCCTGGCCCTGATTACCAAGGAGGTCTATTCCTCCCTGTTCCTGGGCATCCTGGTGGGCGGCCTGCTGTACTCCAACTTCGCCTTTGAGGCCACCATCCTCCATGTGTTCAACGACGGCATCGTGGCCTCCGTCACCGATTCCTACAACATGGGCATCCTGATCTTCCTGATCATCCTGGGCTCCATGGTGTGCCTGATGAACAAGGCGGGCGGCTCCGCCGCCTTCGGCCGCTGGGCCAAGGACCACATCAAGTGCCGTGTCGGCGCGCAGCTGGCCTCCGTGCTCCTGGGCGTGCTGATTTTCATCGACGACTATTTCAACTGCCTCACCGTGGGCAGCGTCATGCGGCCCATCACCGACAAGCACAACATCTCCCGGGCGAAGCTGGCCTATATCATCGACGCCACCGCCGCCCCGGTGTGCATCATCGCCCCCATCAGCTCCTGGGCCGCCGCCGTGGCGGGCTTCGCCGAGGATGGCCAGGGCTTCAACCTGTTCCTGCGGGCCATCCCCTATAACTACTACGCCCTGCTGACCATCGTCATGATGGTGGGCATGATTCTCATGAAGGTGGAGTTTGGCTCCATGGCGAAGTTCGAGAAGAACGCCCTGGAGAAGGGCGACCTCTTCTCCGGCTCCAACCCCTACGCGGGCGCGGAGGACGACGCTCCCGCAGACAAGGGCACGGTTCTGGACCTGGTCCTGCCCGTGGTGGTGCTCATTATCTGCTGCGTCATCGGCATGATCTACTCCGGCGGCTTCTTCGAGGGCGAGGGCTTCATCTCCGCCTTCTCCAACTCCGACGCCTCCGTGGGCCTGATGCTGGGCAGCGCGTTCGCCCTGGTATTCACCCTGGTTTACTACCTCATCCGCCGCTCCATGACCTTCAAGGAGATGATGGGCTGCATCCCCGAGGGCTTCAAGGCCATGGTGCCCGCCATCATGATTCTGACCTTCGCCTGGAGCCTGAAGGCCATGACCGACTCCCTGGGCGCGAAGTTCTTTGTCCGGGACTTCGTGCGGTCCTCCGCCGGCGGCCTCCAGATGATTCTGCCCCTGATCGTGTTCGCCATCGGCTGCCTGCTGGCCTTCGCCACCGGCACCTCCTGGGGCACCTTCGGCATCCTGATTCCCATCGTGCAGAACGTGTTCTCCATGGACAACCCCATGGCCATCGTCTGCATCTCCGCCTGCATGGCGGGCGCCGTCTGCGGCGACCACTGCTCCCCCATCTCCGATACCACCATCATGGCCTCCGCAGGCGCGCAGTGCGACCACGTGAACCACGTGTCCACTCAGCTGCCCTACGCCATCACCTGCGCGGTGGTTTCCGGCATCACCTACCTGATTGCCGGTATCCTGGTGAGCATGGGCGCGCCCGGCCTGCTGGGCCTGCCCATCGGCATCGTGCTGATGATCGGCGCGCTGTTCGTGATTCGCTCCAAGAATCCCAGCGCCGCTTAAATCCATCGTGTGACTCGGAACGCCCGGCCTGTTGGCCGGGCGTTCAGTTAAGTGAAGAAAGCCTCCTTTTGAAAGGAGGTGGCACGGCGAAGCCGTGACGGAGGATTGTCCGCAGAGAGTTCTTCTATCGCTTGTTTTGCAATAGAGGAAAGTCTCTGCGGACAATCCTTACCCGGCTTCGCCGGGAGCCCCTTTCCAAAGGGGCCTTTTTTATTTTGCACTTAAACTGGATGGCATTGGCCGACAGGCCGGGCGTTTTTCTGCTTGACATTTTCTTCCGACTGTATTATTATCATATTGTACTAAATCAATGATACATCGGAGGTGAGCGGCCATGGAGACGGACCGCGTGCGGGGAATCAGTTCCTCGGGGTTGAAGTGGATTGCGCTGGTTTTGATGGTTTTGGACCATATCCACTACTTTTTTGAGTACACGGGGCGGGTCCCGGTCTGGTTCAGCATGGCGGGACGGCTGGCCGCGCCGCTGTTCCTGTTCTGTCTGGTGGAGGGGTTCGGGCACACTCACGATAGGAAAAAATACTTTATAAAAGTATATGCTATCCATCTTCTGATGTCCGGGCTGCTGTTTTTGATGATCTGCGGCGTGCTGGTCCGGCCCGACGGCTTTTACCCCATGAACGGCATGATGACGGCCTTTTCCATCCTGATGATCGTTTTCCAGGGCATGGACTGGATTGCCGAAAAGCGCTGGGGGCCGGGGCTGGCGGCGGTGGTCCTGCCGCTGGCATGGCCCATTCTGGCGAGTATGCTCATGGGGATGGTCCCCGCCCTCCAGATGCCCCTGTCCGCCCTGGGGTATACGCTTCTGCCTATGTGGAACTCGAATCCGGACGCCGGGATCGGCACGATTCTCACGGGGATTCTGCTGTACGCGTTCCGGAGGGACCGGAGGGTGCAGGCGGGGGCCTTTGCCGGTTTCACAATGGCTTTCTATTTCCTTCTGGTGCTTCTGGCGTACTCCCGGCTCCCCGCGTTCCACTGGACGATGATGTTTACTCAATACTACGAGTGGTACGGAGTCCTTGCGGCTCTGCTGATGCTGTGTTACAATGGACAAAGAGGCCGGGGGCCCAAGCGGTTCTTTTACCTGTTTTACCCGGCTCATATCTACATCTTATACGCGCTGTCCTGGGCGGCGTATCCGCTTTTGGCGAACGCTTGATTACGAAAAGGAGGTTGGAACGATGCAGGCGAAAAACTCGAAGTCTTTTGCTTTGGTGGCGGCTCTCCTGCTGATTTTATTCGGCGGCTTTGCCCTGCTGTACGTGCTCACGGGCTGGGTCCCGGTGGTGGGAAACCTGATTTCCTCCGCGCGGCTACGCACTTACGCCGCCCAGGTCTACCCGGATTTGGAGCCCCAGGGGCACTGGGCCGGGTATGATCTGGTGGGCGGTGAGTACCTTCTGGACTTTACCCTGAAGGGCGGCGGAGGACGGCGAGACCTCGGCTATGACTTGAAATCCGGACTGGTGAACGACGAGCGGCGGGAGACGGTCCTGCGCATGGACCTGGGAATCGCCAAGAGCCCGCAGGTCAACGGGCAGCGGGCCCTCTGGCAGGCCCGGTGGGACCCCAGGGACCCGAACACGCCGGTGGTGGACATCCGCATTGACTTCGGAGACAGGTGCAGCGCCCCGGTGCCGGACGAGGAAACCATGCGGGAGGCCATGGCGGACCGGGCCATGGAGCTCTATGAGGAGCTGTCCCCCAGGACCCCAGTCCACAGCGTCTCCGTACACTATAACCACGAGACCCAGGAGGACAAAGACGGCGGGCCCCTGTGGCACATCATCACCGTGGACCTGCCGGAGGATACGGCGCTGACCCGGGAGATGGTGCTGTCCGGGAAGCTGATTAGAAGCTAGGGGCCTGTTCACATAAACCAAATATGCGGATTTCCGAGCAAATTTTTGCCGGATGCAAGGCAAAAATTTGCAGGCGTACTGTCGTACGTCAAAAATTTTTAACGCGGCAGTCGGCAAAATTTGCCGGAAAGACGTGTGTTTGGGCTTATGTGAACAGGCCCTAGAAAGGAGTCCCTATGCGAACGATGTTTGAAAAGCTGTCCCACTTGCTGGGGCATGGAAAAGACGCCGTGCTGGTCACGGTGGTGTCCGCCCAGGGGTCCACGCCCCGAGGGGCCGGGGCCCAGATGCTGGTGGGGCCCGACGGTCTGGCGGCGGGGACCATCGGCGGCGGGCCGGGGGAGGCCCAGGCCCTGGACCTGGCGGCGGAGCTGCTGCGCGAGGGCCGGTCTGCGGTCCGGCGGCTGGAGCTACGCCACGGCGGCGAGCTGGACTCCGTATGCGGCGGGGAACAGACGGTGTTTCTGCGCTTCATCTCCCACGACAGCGAGAACTGGGGCGCGGCGGCTTACAAGATTGAGGAACGAATGATGGACCACCGGGGGGGTTGGCTGGCCTTCGGCCTGGAGGGCGGGCCCGCTCTGTTCGACGAGGCAAAACGGCCCCTGCTGGGGATGGCGGAGGGCCTTCGCTTGGAGGGCGGCTGTGTCTGGGACGGCAGGTGCGTGACGCTGCCCCTGCCCGTGGGAGAACGGGTGGTGATTTTCGGCGGGGGGCACTGCGCCTTGGCGCTGGTCCCGGTGTTACAGCGCGTGGGTTTCCGGGTGGTGGTGTATGACGACCGGCCGGAATTTGCCAGCTTCACCCGGTTTCCGTGGGCGGAGACGGTGGTCTGCGGGACTTATACGGACATCGGGGCGAGACTGCTTTTGACGAAGGACGACTATGCCGTGGTCATGACCAGCGGGCACAGCCATGATTTCGAGGTGGAGGAGCAGCTTCTCCGGCGTCCCCTGGCCTATGTGGGCGTGATGGGTTCCCGGACGAAGACCGCGTATGTGAACGAAAAACTGCGGGAAGCGGGGATTTCCGAGGAGGACATCCAGCGTGTCCACACCCCCATCGGGACCGCGATCAAGGCGGTGACGCCGGAGGAGATCGCCGTCAGCATCACGGGGGAGCTGATCTATGAGCGCGCCCTGCGCCGGGAGGCGGCGGGGGTGGAGGCTTATGGGTGCCCGTCGCATTTGTAAACTATAGAAAATAATTTTATAATATATTTATAAAATTATTTACGCCTTTGTTCGGCTGCAAAATGGGATGTCCCAATCGAAGCTTCGGCTGTAGGGGCGATTATCAATCGCCCGTTTCCCATCGGCCTGGGAGGTCGCGGAGGAAGGGGCGGCTATTAGCCGCCCCTACAGGAAAATCTTCGATTGGGACATTTCCGTTAGGGGGACGGGCCTTGCAATCTGCGGCGGAAAGGCGTATACTATCCCCAATTCCAAACAAAGGAGATATTCCCAATGAAAGCCTGTCCCGACAGAGCGGCGGCCATGGCGCTGCTGCGCAAGTACAATAGCGAACCCTTCCATATCCAGCACGCCTTGACGGTGGAAGCCGCCATGCGTTGGTACGCCCAGGACCTGGGTTACGGCGAGGACGCGGATTTCTGGGCCACGGTGGGCCTGCTCCACGATGTGGACTTCGAGAAGTGGCCTGAGGAGCATTGCAAGAAGGCCCCGGAGCTGCTGGCTGAAGTCGGCTGCTCCGACGAACTCATTCACGCCGTTTGCAGCCACGGCTATGGCATCTGCTCCGACGTGGAACCCGTCCACGAGATGGAGAAGGTGCTGTTCGCGGCGGATGAGCTGACCGGGCTGATCGGCGCGGCGGCGCGGATGCGGCCCAGCAAGTCCTGCTCCGACATGGAGGTTTCCTCCCTGAAGAAGAAGTTTAAGGACAAGAAGTTTGCCGCGGGCTGCTCCCGGGACATCATCAAGACCGGCGCGGAGCGCCTGGGCTGGGAGCTGGAGACCCTGATGGACAAGACCCTCCAGGCCATGCGGGCCAGCGAGGCCCAGGTGGCGGAGGAGTTGGGGGATATGAGCTGAGAGGCCGCATGAAAATACCGGGGCGAGGCCTAATGACATTCAGTTAAGGAAGGAAGCCTCCTTTCAAAATGAGAATCAATCGTAGAAAGGGAAGAAAAAAGGGACAAATGGTGCAAAAAGGATGAGAATGTCTTTGTGAAAGAAAAACTCATCAAATTATACTGCACCATCTGCCAATGCAATGATAGCAGATTCAGAGAAGAATTACAACGCCAAAGCAACAACCATTGTCCCCAATTTGCAGATGAGGAGTTGATTACCGTCTGCCTGTGGGGCAAAGCACAGCAATTGTTGACGCGGAAAGCGATCTATAATTACGCCAAAAGCCATTTTTTTGGCGTGGTTTCCCGCTCTGTCTAGTTACCAGGCGTTTTGCCGCCAGTTCAATCGTATCGCCGGAGCGTTTCGGGCACTGTCCGAAATCTGGCTGAAAGAAATCCGGGCCAAAAATGAGGATTCCCATCATTTTGCCGTGGATTCCTGCCCCATTATGTTGGCAAGACGTTCCAACAGCACTGGGGCCAGGGTCGGAAAACCGCTGTGCAATAAATGCTATCATGCCACACGTAAAGAATGGTACCACGGCGTTAAGCTCCACGCTTTTGGGACGCTCCGGCCGGAAAAATTACCGATTCCCTGTGCATTTCAAATCAGTCAGGCATCCCTTTGCGGCCTCTGGGCGGCCAGACAGGTCGATTTTGACTGTGCCCCTGTCACCCACGGAAAACTGTTTGCCGACTGGGCCTATGCGGATACGGCATGGGCGGAAGCGCTCCGGAGCGGCCGGGCAATTGAGCTAATTACTCCCAGAAAGGAGAAGCCATCGGATATTTTACTCTCTGGCGACTGCTTTAGCTCCTCTGCTGCCTCTTGCAGACGGCCTGTTGAGTCTTTCTTTAATTGGCTGCAGATCAAATCCGGTATCCAATCCGCTTCCTATGTCCGCTCCCTTTCTGGCCTTTTCTTTCTTATCTTTTCTTCTCTTGCTTTTTGCTTTCTTCTACTCAAATCATACTATTGATTGCCACTGAAAAAGGGAACTTTTTTGCATTGAACGAAAGACCACAAGACCCCCGCTCCCTGGAAACCAGGGAGCGGGGGTCTTGCAGCGTCAGGACTCCTTAGCGCAGTCCGCCGGACCGCCCAGCAGCATCTTCAAACCGTGCTCCAAAGTGGGCAGAACCGCTTCCAGATTCTCCCGCGCCGCCTTGGGACTGCCGGGAAGATTCACAATCAGGCTCCCGCCCCGGATGCCCGCCGCCGCCCGGGAGAGCATCGCCCGAGGCGTAATGGCCAGGGACGCCGCCCGCATGGCCTCCGGGATGCCTGGGGCCATCCGGGCGCAGACGGCGGCGGTGGCCTCCGGGGTCACGTCCCGCGGGGAGAAGCCCGTGCCGCCGGTGGTGACGATCAGGGCAATGCGGCCCTGGTCCGCCAGGGCTTTAAGGACCGCTTCGATCTCCGCCTGTTCGTCGGGGACGATTCTCCGCTCCACGACCTCATAGCCCGCCGCCTCCAGCAGGGAAGCCGCCAGCGGGCCCGCCTCGTCGGGGCGCTCGCCCCGTGCGCTCCGGTCGCTGACCGTGACGACTGCCGATGTGTACATGTGCAACGCCTCCTATTCCTCCAAAAGCATCAGATCCTCGGGCCGGATTGCCGCCGGAAGCCGGTTTTGGTCCGGCAGGGAGGCCCAGGTTTTTTTGTCCAGCTCCATCCGCAAAAGGCCCGCCGCTCCCTCCGGGCGGAGGGTCAGGGCCATGACGGTGACGTCCTCCGTCACCCGGACCACTTCGCAGGGAAAGGCGTTGGCCTCCCCCGGCTCCGCCGGATGGACCCGCGCCGCGTGGACCCCCAGGACCGAGACCCCCGCCCGCCAGGGGGCGGCGGCGTTCAGCGTCAGGCCCCACTCCGGAACGGTGATCCGGCCCGGTTCCGGGCCGGGACGGACCGCCGCGAAGTTCTTGCAGCCCGAGAGGCGGGCGGCGCTGACGGTGCCGGGGTTTTCCAGCAGGGCCTTCATGTCCGCCACGGGGGCGGACTTGCCGTTTTCCAGCACGCAGACCCGGCGGCAGTTCCGGTAGACCTCCCCCCGGTCGTGGCTCACCCACAGCACCGGGCCGGGGAAGCGCTCCAGCGTCTCCTGGAGCTGGGACTCCAGCTGCCATTTCAGATAGCTGTCCAGGGCCGAAAAGGGCTCGTCCAGCAAAATCGCCCGGGGCTCCGACGCCAGGATGCGGGCCAGGGCCGTCCGCTGCTGCTGCCCGCCGGAGAGCTGGCGGGGGTAGAGGTCCGCCAAATCCTCCAGGCGGAAAGCGGACAGCAGCTCCGCCGTCCGCATGCGGCGGCGGGATTTCTCCAGGCAGACGGCGATGTTTTGGGCCACCGTCATGTTGGGAAACAGGGCGTACTGCTGGAAGAGCACCCCCACCCGCCGCCGCTGGGGCGGCAGGTCTATCCCCGCCTCGCTGTCAAAGAGGACCTGCCCGTCCAGGACCACGCGGCCCCGGTCGGGCCGGTCGATGCCCGCGATGCATTTTAATGTGACGCTCTTTCCGCAGCCGGAGGAGCCCAGCAGGGCCAGGGATTCCCCGCTTTCGGCGGAAATGTCCACGTCCAGGAGGAAATCGCCGTAGCGCTTTTCGATGCGCGCCGTCAGGGCCATGTCCGCCCCTCCTTCCGCTCCAGAAGGTTCACCGCCAGCAAAACCACGGCGGAAATCGCCAGGTTCACCAGCACCCACCGGAGGGCCAAACCGTCCTCCCCAATGCGCCAGAGCTGGTAGACCGTGGTGGAGATGGTGGCGGTGCGGCCGGGGGTGTACCCGGCGATCATGGATGTGGCCCCGTACTCCCCCAGCGCCCGTGCGAAGGCCAGCACCGTCCCCGCCAGGACGCCCTGACGGCAGTTGGGCATCTGGACGCGCCAGAAGATATAGGCGTCGCTCAGGCCCAGGGTCCGGCCCGCCTGGGCCAGGGTCTGGTCGAAGGACTCGAAGGCCCCCCGCGCCGTGCGGTACATGAGGGGGAAAATGACCACCACGGTGGAAAAGATGGCAGACCACCACGTCATGGTCAGCCGCAGCCCTAAGGCGGACAGCGCCCAGGCCCCTATGGGGCGCTTCGGCCCCAGGAGGAGGAGCAGCAGGTAGCCCACCACCGTGGGCGGCAGGACCAGGGGCAGGGTCAGCACCGCGTCCAGCACGCCCTTTGCCGCCGGAGGGGCCTTCGCAATGCGCTGGGCGGCGAAAATGCCCAGGAAGAAGACCAGGACCGTGGAAACGGCGGCGATGCGGATGGAATTGTACAGTGGGAACCAGTCCATAGAGCCACCTGCTTTTTAGAGTGGAGAGTGAAGAGTGGAGATTTTTTAATTTGGGGAGGTGAAACCTACGTTTTCGAAGATGGGGATGCCGCCGTTGGCCGCGCCCAGCCAGGTGAGGAAGTCCAGGGCTTCGTCAAAATGCGCGGTGTTTTTCATCACGGCGGCGGGGTAGATCACCTGACCGCACATGTCCGGCGTGGCGGTGTCCACCACCGTCAGACCGGCGGAATGGGCGTCCGTGGCGTAGATAACGCCGCAGTCCACGGTCCCCTCGGAGACTTGGGTGGCGACCTCCTTCACGTTGGAGCCATAGGTCAGAACGCCGCCGACGGCGAGGGCGGCTTCGTCCAGGCCGTAGTAGGCGAAAATCTTCTGGGTGTACTGGCCCACGGGCACGTCCTCGTTGCCCATGGCCAGGAGGACGTCCCCGGCTTCCAGGGCGGCTTTCAGGCCGTCGAAGCTCTGGATATTCGCCGGGTTTCCCTCCGGGACCGCCAGGGTCACCTTGTTTTCCAGAAGGTTGTAGCGGGTGCCGGAGTTCACAAGGTCCAGGGATTCTTCCTCGTTTTTCTCCGGGCCGTCGGCGTTGACCGCCGGAGCGGCGGCGGCGTCCAGCTCGTTCATCTGCTTCTGTCCGGCGGAGATGAAGATGTCGCAGACCGCGCCTTCCTGAATCTGAGTTTTTAGAGTGCCGGAAGAATCGAAGTTGAAAACCAGGTTGACGTTGGGGTGGTTTTGGCGGTAGGTTTCCCCGGCCTCCGTCAGCGTCTCCTGGAGGGAGGCGGCGGCAAAGACGGTCAGTTCTGTGTCCTTGGGCGCGCCACAGGCGGTGAGAAGCAGGACCAGCAGGAGCGGGAGCAGATGCTTCATAGCGGCCTCCTTTTAAAAAAGTTATTTTCCAAATCCACAGTTGGGATAAGTGCAGACCTCGCAGCTCAGGCACAGCCCGCTTTCGCCCAGGGCGGCGATTTCCACTCTGGTAACGGGGACTCCCGCGGCCAGCTTGGGGAGGACCAGGTCGAAGATGGTGCGCTTGGCGTACATGACGCAGCCGGGAAGTCCGCAGACGGGAGTGCCGTCCTCAAAGTAGCCCAGGAGGAACATGGCCCCCGGCAGCACCGGCGCGCCGTAGGTGACGATGCGGGCCCCGGTGCGCTTCACGGCCCCCGGCGTGTTGTCGTCCGGGTCCACGCTCATGCCCCCGGTGCAGAGGATCAGGCCCACCCCGGCGGCTTTGACCTCCAGGACGGCGTTTTTCACGGCCTCCATGTCATCGCCGGGCATCCGGCGCTCCACGGTCTCGATGCCGAACTCCGCCAGCTTCCGCTCCACTACCGGGGTGAAAGCGTCCTGAATCAGGCCCTTGGCCACCTCGCTTCCGGTGGTGACGATTCCGGCGGTTTTCAGCTTCCAGGGCAGCAGCTCCAGCAGGGGCGCGGCCCCGGCGGCTTCCTCCGCCCGGCGCAGCTTCTCCTCTTCGATCACCAGGGGAATCACCCGCGTGCCCGCCAGCTTGTCCCCCTTGCGGACCGCCGTGCCGCCGTGGCGGGTGGCGATCATGATGTCCTCTATGGTGTTCACGGCGTTGAGCCGGGCGCTGTCCACCCGGAAGAGGCCGTCCTGGGCGGCGGTCAGCTCGATTTTGCCCTCCTTGACGGCGGAGCGGTCCATATGCTCGTTCCGGCAGAGGGAGCAGAGGCGCTCCGCCGCGTCGTTCTCGTGGACCATGCCGGGAGTCATTTCCCAGACATACAGGTGCTCCTTGCCCATGGACAGCAGGACGGGGATGTCCTCCTCCCGGACCACGTGGCCCTTGCGGAAGCGGGCGTCCTTGTACTGGCCGGGGATGATCTGGGTCATGTCGTGGCAGAGGACGTGGCCCACGGCCTGCTGGGTCGGAATCAGCTTCATGGCGTTTACCTCTTATATAAAGTCTTTTAGAATCTCGATTTTATCGCCCTTCCGGACGGTCCCTTCCTGCACCACCACGGCGAAGATGCCCTCGGTGGGCATGACGCACTTCCCGGTAACGCGCTTGATCTCGCAGTCGCTGTGGCACTCCTTGCCGATCTGGGTGACCTCCACCACCGTCTCCCCCAGGCGGAGCCGGGTCCCGACGGGGAGGGTCTTTAACTCGATGCCCCGTGTGTTGATGTTCTCCGCGAAGGCCCCCGGCTGGAGCTGGGGCAGGAGGGCCCGCATCTTGTCCACGCTCTCCTCCGCCAGGAGGGAAATCTGCCGGTGCCAGTCCCCGGCGTGGGCGTCGCCCACGATGCCGTGGCGGAGCTTCAGGCGGATTTCCGGAACCTCCCGCTTGACAGTGCCCTTTTTCTCGCTGATGTTGACGGATACCACCTCAGCCATGCTCACCACTCCTTTTCATAGTCGCCGATTTTCCCGCCGCTCTTCCGGCACAGGCGGATATCGGTGATTTCCATGTCCCGCTGGACGGCCTTGCACATGTCGTAGACGGTCAGGGCTGCGGCGGACGCCGCCGTCAGGGCCTCCATCTCCACGCCGGTCTCCCCCTTGCACTTCACCTTCGTCCGGATGTGGACGGCGGTCTCCTCCAGGGTAAAATGGATGTCCACCGCCGTCAGCCGGAGGGGGTGGCACATGGGGATGAGCTCGTGGGTGCGCTTGGCGGCCAGAATGCCCGCCACCTGGGCCACCGCCAGCACGTCCCCCTTGGGCGCGCCGCCGGTGCGGATGATCTCCACCGTCTCCGGGGCCATGCGGACCCGGCCCTCGGCCTCAGCGGTGCGGAAGGTGATCTCCTTCTTCGTCACGTCCACCATCCGGGCCCGTCCCTGCTCGTTGATGTGGGTCAGTTCCTGTTCCATGGGTCAGCCTCCGATTTGATTCATATTCCGGCCCGCGTCGCTGCGGCCGGTCTCGGTCATGCGGTGCCTCTCCGGCTTGGCGGCGACGCCCTCCCGGATGGCCCGCCGCAGCGTCTCCCCCGTCAGGCCCCGGAGGGGAATCTCCTGGCTGGAGTGGAGGCAGGGCTTCAGCTTCCCGTCCGCCATCACCCGGATGCGGTCGCAGTCCCCGCAGAAGCGGTGGCTCATGGGCTCGATGAGGCCCACCAGCCCTGGCCCATCCGGAGGACGATACCGCCGGGCCACCCCGGCGCTCTCCGCCGAGACCAGGTCCGGGTAAGCGTCCAGAACCGCCTGGGCCGGGAGGAATTGGGCGTTTTTCCCCTCGCCGATGGGCATCAGCTCGATAAACCGGACCTCCAGCGGATACCGCCGGGCGAGATTTACAAAGTCGGGAATCTCGTCGTCGTTGAAGTCCTTCATCAGGACCACGTTCAGCTTCGTGCGGGTGAAGCCCGCCGCCCCGGCGGCTTCCAGGCCCCGGAACACGTCCTCGAGACGGCCCACCCGTGTCATGTAGGCGTAGCGGTCCGGCCGGAGGGTATCCAGACTGACGTTCAGCCGGTCCACCCCCGCCTCCCGGAGGGGCCGGGCCAGCTCCGGCAGGGCCACGGCGTTGGTGGTGACGCACAGCTCCTCCACCCCCGCCAGGGCGGAGACTCCCCGGCAGATGTCCAGAATCCCCCGGCGGACCAAAGGCTCGCCGCCGGTGAGGCGGACCTTCCGGACGCCGCAGTCCACGGCGGCGGCGGCGATGTCCACCAACTCCTCCACGGAGCAGATGTCGGCGTGGTCCCGCTTCGGCACGCCTCCGGCGGGCATACAGTACCGGCACCGCAGGGAGCAGAGGTCCGTGACGGAGAGGCGCAGATAGGTGATGTTCCTGGCGTGGCTGTCCCGCATGGCGGCGTGCTCCTTTCTCGTTCTGGTGCTTTATTATAAAGGAAGGGCGGGAAAATTGATGTTGTCCAAACAACATATTTGTGGTATAGTTGGAAAAGAACCATCGGAAAGGTTGGAACCGGGTATGGAGATTTCGATGATCAAAAAATGCCGCCTGTTTCGGGACCTGCCGGAGGAGTCCCTCCGGCGGGACGTTCTGCCCCAGGGGAAGCGCCGGGAGTTCGACCGGCAGGCGGTGCTCATCGCGCCGGGGGACCGGGTGGACTGGTTCGCCGTCGTCCTCCGGGGGAAGGTCCAGATTTCACAGATTTTCTCCGACGGGACCAACAGCCTCATGGACGCCCTGGGCCCGGCCTACGTGCTGGGGGCGGACCTGATCTGCACCCGCAGCCGCCGGGCTCCGTACTACGCCGTGGCGGCCTCCGCCGGGGAGCTGCTTCGGTTTCCGGCGGACCTGCTCCTGGAGCCGGGGGCGCTGCCGGAGGCAGAGCGGCAGGCCCTGTGCCGCCGCCTGATGACCCTGCTGTCCGACGACAATCTGCGCAAGCATTACCGGCTGGCGATTCTGGCCCAGCGGGGCCTGCGGGACCGGATTCTGACCTATTTGACCATGCAGGCGGAGCGCCGGGGGGCGGAGCGGTTCCGCATCCCCTTCTCCCGAGAGGAGCTGGCGGCGTTCCTCTGCGTGAACCGCAGCGCCCTGTCCCACGAGCTGAGCCGGATGGAGCAGGAGGGGCTGATTCGGTTCCGGAAGAACGAGTTTACCCTGCTCCCCGCGGGCCGGAGGCGGAGCACCTGGAGCGGGGGGGAGTGAGGATTTTTGGATAAGGCAGCGGGCAAAAAGAAAACGGCCCTTTCTTTTGCGCTTCACGACATTGCCCCATTCCTCCCCTTGCCTGGCGGGAAAATCCATGGTATACTAAGAACCTGTATTCACAACCGTTGCACGCCGTCTGGGCGGGTCTTTTGCCCCCACTCTTCATTAAATTTTCCCCCGGGCGTCAACCCGCGAAAAAAATTTGCCTCGATTGGAGGCAAAATCCCTCACTCAGCCGACATCCCCCGGTTATGAATGCAGGTTCTAAGGCTTGAAAAAACTGGGCAATATCCCCATGGAGGTGACCGCAGTGGAAAAGAAGAGCGTCAAGATCGCCGCCCAGAACCGGAAGGCCCGTCACGATTATTTCGTCGAGGACAAGTATGAGGCGGGCATCGAGCTGGCGGGCACGGAGGTGAAGTCCATCCGGGCCGGGACGCTGAATCTCAAGGATTCCTATTGCACCGTGAAGGACGGAGAGCTGTTTGTCCATGGGATGCACATCTCCCCTTACGAAAAAGGGAATATCTTCAACAAGGACCCCGTCCGCCCCCGGCGGCTGCTGATGCACAAGCGGGAAATCCGGAAGCTCCACGCCCTGGTGAAGCAGGACGGCTATACCCTGGTGCCCCTGTCGGTCTACTTCAAGGACTCCCGCGTCAAGGTGGAAGTGGGCCTGTGCAAGGGCAAGAAGAACTACGACAAGCGCGACACCGCCGCCCAGCGGGACGCAAAGCGGGAGATCGACCGGGCCATGAAGGTCCGCTGAGGTCCCGTCTCCGGGCATTTCACCGTCTGAGAGAGCATATTTTATATCAATCGCGCGGAACCGCGCAGGAAAGGAAACGACCGACATGTCCAACAATCCTCTGGCCACCATCCTCATGGAGGACGGCAAAAAAATGACCGCCGAGCTCTACCCCGACAAGGCCCCCAACACCGTGAACAACTTTATTTCCCTGGCCAATCAGGGCTTTTACGACGGGCTGACCTTCCACCGGGTCATCCCCGGCTTCATGATCCAGGGCGGCTGCCCCGACGGCACCGGCATGGGCGGGCCGGGATATGAGATCAAGGGCGAATTCGCCTCCAACGGCTTCGCCCAGAACGACTTGAAGCACACCACCGGCGTCCTCTCCATGGCCCGGACCGGCGAGCCGGATTCGGCGGGGAGCCAGTTCTTCGTCATGGTGGCCCCGGCGGAGCACCTGGACGGCGACTATGCCGCCTTCGGGCAGGTGATCGAGGGCGCGGACGACGCCATCGCCATCTCCCGGGTCCCCCGGAGCATGTGGGACGACAAGCCCAAGAAGCCCGTGGTGATCCAGTCCATCCGGGTGGACACCAAGGGCGTGGACTATCCGGAGCCGGAGAAGTGCTGACATCCGCTTGAATTACGAAAAGGGGGTACCGCTATGAAAACCGCGATCATCACCGGCGCGTCCTCCGGCCTGGGCCGGGAGCTGGCCCGCCAGATCGAGGACGTGTTTCCCGAGATCGAGTGCTACTGGCTCATCGCCCGCCGGGAGGAGCAGCTGGAGAGCCTCGCCATCAGCCTGCCGGGGAAGACCACCGTCTGCATCCCCATGGACCTCTGCGACCCCATGAGCTTCATCGCCCTCCAAGAGCGCCTGGCGGATGAGAAGCCGGAGATTTCCCTGCTGATCAACTGCGCCGGATGCGGGTTCCTGGGGCGGCTGGGAGAGGTGAGCACCGCGTCCCAGACCCATATGGTGGACCTGAACGTCCGGGCCCTCACCGCCGTGACCAACATCGTGATTCCCCATATGCCGGAGGGGAGCCGCATTTTGAACGTCTCCTCCATCGCCTCCTTCTGCCCGAATCCCCGCATGACGGTGTATTCCTCCACGAAAGCCTATGTTTCGTCCTTCACCGTGGGCCTGAACGAGGAGCTCCGCCGCCGCAAGATCAGCGTCACCGCCGTCTGCCCCGGCCCTATGGCCACGGAGTTTTTGAGTCTGGCGGGCATTACGGGGCGTTCCAGCACCTTTGAATTTCTGCCCTACTGCGACCAGGTGAAGGTAGCGGGCGGCGCTCTCCGGGCGGCGAAGGCGGGCCGGACCATTTACACGCCGAAGCTGCTTTATAAGTTCTACCGGCTCTTGGCGAAGATGGCTCCGTCGCAGTTGTTGGTTAGATTTGTGAAGACTTGACTATAATAGGGGTGGCCCAGGGGGCATGGCATTTCGTTCAGCGGAAACCCAAAAGGCCCCTTTGGAAAGGGGCTCCCACCGGAGGCGGGTGGGGATTGCTCT
>CAQVQZ010000025.1 GCA_948902155.1 uncultured Oscillibacter sp. | reverse complement strand
GGATCACCCGCATCTCCGCCGCCTGCAAGATGAACGGGATGAACTACTCCACCTTCATGCACGGCCTGAAGACCGCCGGCATCGAGATCAACCGCAAGATGCTGGCCGAGCTGGCCATCAGCGATGCCGCGGCGTTCACCCAGCTGACGGAAATCGCCAAGAAGGCGTAAGCGGGGCTTTTGAGGATGAAAAAAAGGACTTCGGAAGGGATTCCGGAGTCCTTTTTCTATGGGCGGAATTTGGCAGGAATTGCCGGGCGTGGTATCATATACCTGCCCTGAAAAGGGTGTAGAAGAAGCGTTGTTACATAGAGGCGGCCGGCTCATTTCCTCGCGGTTTTAACGGGAGGAGGTGATGCGAATGGGAAACGGACGCTGGACGAAAGTCCTGCGCTTCGCGGTGATGTTCCTGGCGGCTTTGATGCTGCTGGCGTACATGGCCCCAAAAGCGTGTTGACCGCTCGGCTGGCACCCAAGCGGTCAACGAAAGTTGATTGAACAGGGGAGCTGACTGTCTTGTAACAGCGCTCTTCTATTTTTTATTATAGCATGGTTTGGCGGTTTGTCAAGTACGCCTCAGTTATAAAACTCGTTGGATTTCAACAGCTTTTCCTTCTCGACCGTTGTGATGGTATCCGTAATATCCTTGATGAACACGTAAAACAGGCGGTGCTCCTCGCCCCATTTGGTGTTTTCCAGGTGGCCGTAGTCGTCCACCCAGCGGACCTCGCCGTCCTTCCGGATGATCCGGTAGCGCACGTAGTCCATGTTCCGGTCGGAGCTGCGTATCTGCTCTTGAATTTCCCACTCCACCCGGGCCAGGTCTTCCGGATGGACGATGCCCCGGAAGGAATACTGCACCAGCTCCATCAGCTCCGTCATGGTCTCGCAGCCAAAAACCTCCATCACCGCCGGGTTGGCGTACAGAATCTTCTCGTCCTCAATGGCCCGGTAGATGAAGAAAGCGTCGGACATGTTGGCCAGGGCCTCCATCATGCGCTCCTGGCGGCGGTCCTCCTCTTCCTTGATAATCTTGTCGATGCTCTGAATCGTGACGACTGCGGTCTTCGGCTTTCCGTCCTCCCGCTCGCTGATGGTCACGCTGGTCAGGCACCACTCGTCCGGATTTCCCCCCTTTCCCTTCCGGCGGTAGCGGTAATCCACGGAGTTCTGCGCCGTCAGGGCGCTGCTCAGATGCTCCAGGGACAGGAACTCCCGGACGTTCTTCTCGTCGTGCTTCAGAATTTTTCTGGTGCCGAAATGGCGCTCCATCATGGCGGAATAGTTGCCCCGTTCCTTCATGCTGGACTGGTTCGGATAGATCATGCGGCAATAGTTGTCCTGAAGCTGGAGATAATAGACCTCCCGGTAGGACAGCACCATGCTGTTGAAGGCTCCCTCGTACAGCTGCCTGTGGGTCACGTCCCGCAGCAGGCAGGCGGCGTAGCCGTAGTCATGCTGGAACAGGGTGATCTGGAGATAGTGCCCGGAAACGGCGCTGTAGGCGTAATGCTCCACCGTCTCCCCCAGGAACGCCGCCTGATACGCCTTGCGCAGCAGGCGCGGAGAGTCGTCCTTGAAGGCTTTGAGAACAAGACTGCGGATGAAGTCGAAGTCATTGCCGCACATCCGCTCCATCTCCCGGTTGATATAGACGATATCGTAGTCGTCGGGCCGCCCCAGCTGGTCCAGCGTGATGCGGGACAGGCCAAAGCCGCAAGGCAGGCTCCCATAATACTGCTCCAGCTGCCGGTAATCCACGGCGGACAGCTCTGTGGCGGGGAGACTCTCCTGGGCCGCAGCTTTCCGCTGCTCCCGCAGGGCGGTGATGTCCTCCAGGGCGACGAAGTAGTTCTTGTGCCCTTCCTTCTCCCGGAGGAAGAAAACCTTGACGTGAATCCAGAGGACCTTTCCATCCACCCGCAGGTAGTGGATATTCCCCTCCGCGCTGGAGGGGCGCCCCTCATAGGCCCGCTCGAACAGGGACAGCAGCAGCGGGCGGTCGTCGTCCCGGACGTTGCTCCAGACCTTGCGGCTCATGTCTTTGTTGTCCGTCACCGACAGGCCGGCCATCTGATAATACTGCTCGTTGACCCGGGTAATCTCCACCCGGTGCTCGAAGACGTCGTAGAGGGCGGCGGGGCCCAGGACGTGGTTGAGCATGGTGTCCGTGAAGAGGTTCCCGTCGATGATCTCCCGCATGTGGAAGGCTTCCACCTGCTTGCAGTGCAGGCCGGTGAAGTCCAGCTGCCGCTCGTCGGCCAGGATGGACTCGAACTGGTCGATGCTCAGAGGACGGTAGTAATAGTAGCCCTGGGTGTACCGGCAGCCCATGCTGCGCAGGACGCTCTCCTGCTGCAAGGTCTCCACGCCCTCCACGATGATGGGCAGGCTCAGCAGCCGGGCCATGTTCACGATGGACTCCAGGATGCCGATGCCCTTTTGCTCGTTTTCCTCGGTGATCTCCAAAAACCGCATGTCGATTTTCAGCACGTCCACCGGGATGCTCTTCAGCATGTTCAGAGAGGAGTAGCCGCTGCCGAAATCGTCCATCATCACCAGGAAGCCGCCCCGCCGCAGGCGGTCCACCGCGTCGTTGATGGCCCAGTCCTCCTGGGTGTAAGCGCTTTCGGTGATCTCCGTCTTGATGTACTTGGAGGGCAGGTCGTACTTCTCCAGCAGATGGTTCAGATAGGCGGGCACGTCCATGGACATGATGTCGATGCGGGAGATGTTGATGGAGATGGGCACCGGCTCATAGCCCCGGTCGATCCAGCTCCGCAGCCAGGCGCACACCTTCTCCCACACCTGCTGGTCCAGCAGGTACACCGCGCCGCAGCGCTCCAGGGCGGGAATGAACTTGCCCGGCGGGATCATGCCCTCGGTGCTGTGGTTCCAGCGCACCAGGGATTCCGCGCCCACCACCTTCCCGGAGGTGATGTCGCACTGTGGCTGGACGAAGAAGGTGAACTCGTCCCGCTTCAGCGCGCCGGTGACCTCCGACAGCAGGTGCATCTCCTCTTCCAGGTCCTGCTCCATCCCGGGGTCGTAGCAGACGATCTGCTCGTTGGCGGTGGTCTGCTCCAGGGCGAGGGTGGCGCAGTCGTAGAGCGCTTCCGGGGAGACCCCGGTATTGTCGATGACAGTGATGCCGAACACGGGAATCACGCCGATGGTCTTGCCGATCTGAGAGACGTCCTCCTCGATCTGGTCCCGCAGACGCTCCACCAGCTCCATCCGCCAGGGCATGACGGCGCAGAAGTCGTCTCCCTGGAAGTAACCGGCCGCGCCGTCTTCCCCGCAGATTTCCTGCAAATGGTCCGCGATTTTCCGCAGAAGGCGGTCGCCCTCGTCCCGTCCGTAGAGCTTGTTGAACAGCCGGAAGTGCAGGATGTCCATCGCGGCGAAGCAATAGGCGTCCGGCTCCGCCTGGGCCAGGAACGCCCTGGCCTCCTCCATAAAGTCCTGTGGGAACGGCAGTCCTGTGAGCGTGTTTTTTACATAAGTTGCTGGTTTCAGCGGTAGTTTGTAAGCCGTGTTTTCCATGATGCATCCCCCCGTATGTTTTCATGGATTTTTTGCGCTGTTCTGGACCGGCGGATGTGCGCGGACTTGTCCGCCATTGTAGAAATTGTACTATAACTTCCAGGTCCTGCCAATTAAATTTCCATATCTATACAAATCTTTGCTTGCGGGGGTCTGCGGCGGGGCGGGAGGAGGGGAGGTGTGCGGCAAAAAACAGCCCCCGCTGGTTTGCCCAGCAGGGACTGTTTCCGCTTTAACCGCCGCAATGGCCGCTTCCGGAGCAGCCGTGCTTGTCTTCACCGCAATGGCCCTCGTCGTGACAGCCGTGATGGGCATGGTGCCCGCACTGGACATCGGCCTGATACGCCAGACTGCCCGCCAGGAAGTCCCTGACCGCGTCGTCCGCCCGGCCGGCCACGCCGCCGTAGAGCCGGATGCCGGCCTGGGCCAGGGCCTCCTGCGCGCCGCCGCCGATGCCGCCGCAGATCAGCACGTCCACGTTCAGCCCCGAGAGGAACCCCGCCAGCGCGCCGTGGCCGCTGCCGGTGGTGTCTGCGACCTGCTCGCGGACGATCTGCCCCGCCTCCGCGTCGTAGATTTTCATTTGGCTGGTGTGTCCAAAGTGCTGGAACACCTGGCCGCCCTCATAAGGTACTGCGATTCTCATAACAGTTTCTCCTTTTTCACGGAATACAGCCGCCCACCGGCAGTTTGCCCCGCAGCCGGGCTTCCGGCCGCCCTGGCACACGCGGTAGTGTCCCCCCGCGACGGTCAGGGCCTTGCCGTTCACAAGGCTGTCGGAGAGCTTGAAGCGCGCGCTTTCATAGATCTCCGTCACCGTTGTCCGGGAGACCTCCATCTGGGCCGCGCACTGCGCGTGGGTCCGCTTCTCATAATCGACCAGCCGGATCACTTCGTACTCGTCCACGGTCAGAACGACCTCGCCCGCCTGGGTCTCTCCCCGCGGGGTGAAGCCTGGGCACGCTGGTTCCGCGCAGACCCGGCGGCAGCGGGTTGGTCTGGCCATAGGATGCCTCCTTTGTTCATTGCCGGCATATGTCGGAAATAGAATGCACCACCGGAGCTGAAAAGTCAAGAGGCTGTGAGGCGGTTTTTCGGATGTGCTTGGGGAAAATCGCATGTTTGGCAATGCGTCATGCGCTGCCGAAGGCGGTGACTGAGGGGTTCCTTCACCGGGCCCTGGTATTTGCGGAGGCGCGGGCGGCTGATATCCGCCCCTGCATGGGTGATTTTTCGGGAGATTGGCAGTCGAGAGGCGCTTTCCTTGCCCGAATGACCTTGACATGGTTTCCGGGCTTTTATGGTTTAAGGGCGGAAGGCCGATCCATTTATGGCGGGTTACTGGAAAACTCTTGAAATAGCGAGGCTGCTGGGAGTATAATTGTTATGCTTTATGATGCTTGAACATGGGTGCAGAAATACATTTTTACTCTCTTGAAAAGAAGGCAGTCCTATGTGGATACTCTACGCGTTTGGCTCCGCGCTCTTCGCCGGACTCACCGCCATTTTAGCCAAGTGCGGCGTCCGCCGGACGGACTCCACCCTGGCCACGGCCATCCGCACCATCGTGGTGCTGGCGTTCTCCTGGGTGATGGTCTTTGTCACCGGGGCCCAGTCCGGCCTGGGCGGCGTCGGGGGGCGTTCCCTGCTGTTCCTGGTTCTCTCCGGGCTGGCGACGGGAGCCTCCTGGCTCTGCTACTTCAAGGCCCTCCAGCTGGGGGACGTGAACAAGGTCACTCCCATCGACAAAAGCAGCACGGTCCTGACGATTCTCCTGGCTTTCCTTCTGCTGCGGGAGCCGGTCAGCGGGCCCAAGGCCCTGGGCGTTCTCTGCATCGGAGTTGGGACCTGGCTGATGATCGAAAAAAAGTCCGGCCAGGGGGAGCAGAGCGGCCTCTGGCTTCCCTACGCCCTGGGCTCCGCCGTGTTCGCCAGCCTGACGGCCATCCTGGGGAAGCTGGGCGTCAGCGGCGTGGATTCCAATCTGGCCACGGCCATCCGCACTGCCGTCGTGCTGGTCATGGCCTGGGTCATGGTGCTGGTCACAGGAAAGGCCGGGCTGGTGAAGACGTTCCCACGGGAAGAGCTGGGCTTCATCTGCCTCTCCGGGCTGGTTACCGGGGCCTCCTGGCTCTGTTATTACCGGGCCCTTCAGGACGGTCCCGCCAGCGTGGTGGTCCCCATCGACAAGCTGAGCATTCTGGTTACCATAGCATTCTCGTCCCTGGTGTTCCACGAGCGCCTGTCCCGGAAAGCGGGGGCAGGTCTGGCTCTGATCGTCGCGGGGACGCTGGTGATGCTGTGAAGCGGGGAGAACGATTCGAACGGAGGAAAGAAAGTATGCGGGAAACCCGAAGGGGTTTCCTGCGCTGTTTTGGTGCGGCGGGGCGCAAAGTTCCGATATTGTGCGCAGTTTAGCGAAAACCGTTACATGAGGAAGCCCCCGGCGTTTCACCGGGGGCTTCCTCATGTAACGGTAAATCTTTTCGTGACGCTGGCGGAGGCGTAGCGGGCGTAGATGTCCGGCCGTTCTGTCTTCAGGGCCTTGGCGTCCAGACGGGTGCTGGCGACGGTTTTCCACGACACCTTGTAATGGGCTGTCTCCGCCTGTTCCACGCCTCGGGACTCCAGCTCCGCTTTGATTTCGGCCTCAATGGCCACCGCCTCCCGCTTGAGGCTGTCGATGTTCCGGCGGCAGCGCCGGTACTGGGCCAGCTTTTCGTCCATTTCCAGGTTATCCATAGCATCCCCCCATGACTATTAGGAAATCGGATTTAGGTTTCCAAAGAAAAATCCTTGCGCGGACGGCAATGCCATGAAGTCCAGTCAAAAAGCCTCCTTTTGAAAAAAGGTGGCACGGCGAAGCCGTGACGGAGGATTGTCGCAGGGAGTTCCTTCTATCGTCTGGCTTACAGTAGAAGAGCATCCGCAGGGACTTTCTTCTACACATGTCTCAGATAAGAGAGAACTTGCAGAAACTTTCTTCTATTGCCGGCTTTTCAATAGAAAAAAGTCTCTGTGGCAATCCCCACCCGGCTTCGCCGGGAGCCCCTTTCAAAAGGGGCTTTTTTTCGCTGAACGGGATGACATTGATGCTGACGGCGCCTGATTTTGATTTCCCATAAACTCTATGCGCAGGACAGGGGGAATATGAACAAGGAGCCGGTCATTTCCCAAAAGACGAACCCGTCCCGGAAAATCCCAGCTCCTCATCCCAAATCCTACAGATGGTGGTCCCGCAGCAGCCGCTTGGCCTGCTCCCACAGCTCGTCGCTGACGGTCTGGACCACCGCCACCTTCCGCACCAGCTCCGGCAGGGCGGCGGTCAGCTCCGCCTCCACGATGGTCTCGTTGGTCAGATCCGCCGAGGGACACCCGGCGCACTGCCCCAGCAGCTTCACGTACAGCACGCCGTCCTCCAGACGGTCCACGGCGATCTCGCCGCCGTGGGCCCGGAGGGCGGGGCGGACCTTTTCGTCCAGCACCGCCTCGATGCGTTTCCTATCTTCCGTCATGTTCCTCCTCCTTTTCCTGCCCGGACGCCCGGACGGCCTCAATGTCTTCCCGGATACGGCGGCGGGTGTCGTCAAACAGCAGCTCCCGGTTGTGCCGGAAATAGGCGTCGCAGCCGAACACCTCCACAAACCAGCTGGTGTCGGCGTAGGCGGTCAGCTCCGTGACGAAAATCACCAGCTCCTGCCCCTGCCCGAAGGTCTCCTCCAGGAAGGCAAACGCGTGATCCAGCTCCGCCCCGGTCTCCCGGGCCAGAGCGGCCCGCCGCTCCACCTCCTGCCCGAACCAGCCCCGCACGGCGTCCATCGCGCCCCCCAGGTCGGAGAGGCCGGAGAGACGGCGGCGGTAGTCCTCCAGGGCGCTGATCTCCAGCTGGGCCAGAGTCTGGCGGCGCTTGTCCAGCTGGCCCGCGTCCCGGCTCCGCCGCAGGCCGTCCCGCCGGGCGCAGACCAGGGTGTCTAGGGACTCCAGGGGGTCCGCCCCTCTGGCCAGGGATTCCTTGAACGCCGTCAGGGCGGCATGGAGCCGTTCGCACAGTTCATCCTGGCGGCGGGTCTCCCGTGCGGACTCGGCCAGCCGGGAGAGCAGCAGCCCCAGGACGGACAGCTTCTCGTCGAAGGGCGCGGCCCGAAGCTCCCGGACAGTGATGGGCCTCCAGGCACCCTTTAAAATCTCGTCTACGTGGTAGATTTTCTGATATTTGTTGTACAGCTCCAAATAGTTGGCGAAGTCCCGCGCGATGCGGGGCATCTGGATATACTGCCCCACGACCTCCCGGTCCGCCCGCAGCCCCAGGGACTCATACACCGTCAGCAATTCGCTGAGGTCCTCCCAGCCGCGGGCTGTGGCGAACTGGATGCCCTCCGCCGTGGTTTCCACCCGGTAGAAGTTTTCCTTCCGGATGTCCAGATAGGACACTATGGCCCCGTGGAGGCCCTTTTGCAAAGCGTACTCCTTCCAAACGGCGAAATCCTCGGAGACGTCGATGCGCTTCACCCGGTCCAAGGTCACCACGTCGAAGTCCCGGACGGAGCGGTTGTATTCCGGCGGGTTCCCCGCAGCGGCGATGAGCCAGCCCTCCGGCAGACGCTGGTTGCCAAAGGTCTTGCACTGCAAAAATTGCAGCATCATGGGGGCCAGGGTCTCCGAGACGCAGTTGATCTCGTCCAGGAAGAGGATGCCCTCTTTCAGGCCCGTATTCTCCATCAGCTGGTAGACCGAGGCCAGGATCTCGCTCATGGTGTACTCCGTGACGGAGAACTCCTGTCCGCCGTAGAGCCGTTTTTCGATGAAGGGCAGGCCCACGGCGCTCTGCCGGGTGTGGTGGGTGATGGTGTAGGCCACCAGCCCCACGCCGGTCTCGGCGGCGATCTGCTCCATGATCTGGGTTTTTCCCACCCCCGGCGGGCCCATGAGCAGCACGGGCCGCTGGCGGACCGGGGGAATCAAGTAATTCCCCAAAGGGTCCTTGGCCAGGTAGGCTTTCAGGGTGTTCGTGATCTCCTGTTTGGCTTGTTTGATATTCATAGTCGGTCCTTCCTGTTCGCCCTACCGGGCGGAGGGGGATTTCAGCCATGAAGATGGCTGGTGCTTTGCACCCCCCATTTTCTCTTTTTCTGTCCGCAGAAAAAGAGAAAACGGGCCGTGCACGGTCCAAAAGAGAAAAAGACGGTTGGTTAAAACGGGGGTTACGGGGGACGTGGGGCGCGGATTAGCAGGGATTTGGATAGGAAGGTCCCTACCCGCGGCGTGGTGCGGGCGGGGGTTTTGGTGGGCGTCGAATCGACTTGCTTCTCTTTTCGCTGTCGCTCTGTCTGGTGGTTGCGGGAGGATGGTTGGGGTTATAGTTTCCAGGTGGTTACCTCTGTTAAAAGCTTTCTGGGGCGCGGCGCGGGGGACTCGGCGGCGTAGCCGATGGCCATGGCCGCCGAGAGAGTCCCTTCGCCGCCTAACCAGGCGTTTAAAGCGTCCAGGGCAAAGCAGGTGTCGCAAATCCACAGACTCCCCAGGCCAAGGGCCGTCGCCTGGAGCGACATGTTTTCTAAACATGCTCCCAGAGATTGGGCGTTGCACAACTCGGAGATGAATTGGTCGGCATTCATGCTCTGGCGTGGATGATGGCCCAGGGGATTTGTGACAAAAATTACCACAGGAGCCTGCACCATGATTGCCAAGGTCTGTTTTGCGCCGTGCAGGTACGGCGCACTCTCGGGAAGGAGGGGGCGGCGTTTTTCCTCCTCCAGCCCTTGGGCCATGGCGGCCAGGGCTTCCGCCTTAGCCGCTCCGGCGGTCACGATGAAGCGCCAGGGCTGGCGGTTCTTGGAGGAGGGTGCGAGGATTCCCGCCTGGAGGATGGTTTCCAGGTCCTCCCGGGAAACCGGGGCGCTCCGGTAGGCGCGGATGCTGCGCCGGTTTACGATTTCATTTAACATAGGCCCTTTCCCTCACAGCTCCGGCAGCTCGTCCAAGTCAATCTCGTCTGGCAATTGCTCCGCTGCCCGCTCCAGGTCCGGGGCTTCCAGCACCAGCCGAATCGCCCAAGGCGGCGTCTTTACGGACAGCGGCGGTTCGCCTAAGAGAATGAACGCCGTCTCGTAGGGCGTCCGCTTCTCCGGATAAATCCCCATACCGTCGGTGAAGTACAGCAGCCCCCGGAGGCTGGTGAAGGCCCTGGCCTCCTGAAGACGGGCCACGTGTTCAAACACCGGCCGGAAGTCCGTGGCGCTGCCGCCGATGAGCTGGAAATCCTCCATATACGCCCGCAGGTCCTCCAGGTCCCGGATGACCGTGTCGGACCGTATCTGGTCGTCGCACTGTATGACCCGGATATTGACCTTCCTGGTAAACGTCCCGCTGCTCCGCAGGATAGCGTAGGTGCAGGCCAGGAACTGCCGCACCCGCTCCCCGGAGGTGGACATGGACGTGTCCACGGCGATGACGAAATCCTCAATGCGCTTTTCCTCCCGGGTCTCCGGCGGCTCCACCAGAGGCATGTTGCCGTAGAGCCGGAGGCCGTAGGCGTAGAAGCCGTAGTCAAAGGCGTCCCCGTCCACCGCCGCCACCTCCCTGGGGGCGGCGAAGCGGCGGAGGAAGGCCCGGTAATCCACGTCGTCCCGAACCGCCACCCGGACCTGCTCCAGCACGGCCTCCGCGCCGGACCCCTTGTCCGACAGCACGGTTTCCAGCCCCGTCTGGGTCTTGCCGGAGAGGTCCTGCCACTTCTGGTCCTGCCGTTGGCTCTGCTCCTGGCCGTCCTGCCGCTCCGGGTCCCAGAGGCCGTGGTCGTCCACCAGGACCGCCCGCTGGAACTGGGCCAGCTCGTATTCCGGCAGTCCCAGCCGCAGAAGGCGGCGATAGATGCCCTCCGCCGTCAGCACGGGCATGTCCCGGCGGCACTCGCCGTAAAACTTCTGCTTCACAGGGGAAAGCGTACTGTTCAGGGAGGGATAGTCCAGCTCGTCCAGGATGCTCTCCACCGCCGCGTCACAGGCCAGGTCCCAGAGCTCCGGGACCTTCCCCCGCTTCTTCGCCAGGTGCCGGAGAAGACAGTGGAGGACCACATGGAGATAGGCCCGGTTGGTCAGGACCGGCCCCCGGAGATAGCGCTCCGCCAGCCAGGAGCCGTCGTAGTACAGCGTTTCGCCGTCGGTGGCCAGGGACAGGGTCACGCCGCCGCCGGGGGCAAAGTCCAGGGCGCACAGCGCCGCGTCCAGATAGGGCAGGCTCATATACAGCTCGTTCCGGGCGGCGAAGAGGATGTCCCGGCCGATGCCGGCAAAGTCCTTTTGTTCCATAAAACCATTGCTCTTTCTACAGTGTAAAGGATTTCTCCATGCCAGACGGAAACCGCCTCCGCCGCTCCTCCAGCAGCACCGCCAGCGCCCCGGCGGCTCCCATTTCACGGGCCTGGGCACAGGCGGCGGAGAGGGCTTCCCGGTCCGGCGGGGCCAGCTCCAGCAGACGGGGCAGACCCTCCAGGTCCCCCTCGTCCAGCAGGAGGCGCAGGGCCTCGCCGCTGTGGGAGCGGAGGTAGTCCCGGTAATTCGCTTCCGCCTCCGGCCCCAGCTCTGCGGGCCAGCGGAGCCGCCGCCAGGCCAGCCGGAGGGCGGCGTCCTCGTCGTGTTCCATGCCCAAAAAGTCCCGCCAGAGGGCGTCATACTCCTTCAAGGACAGCTTTTTCTGCCGGAAACAGTGGTGATAGGGGTAGCCCGCGCCGGAGATGAAATAGTCGAAGTGATGGGCGGGGCAGTTCTCCTCGTAAAGCTCCGTGTACTCCGGGAACAGCAGCCGCGCCGTGCCGCCGCCGTCCCGGATAGTCACGTCCAGTTCCCGGGACAACTCCCCGGCCAGGTAGGCCAGGGTTTCCCCCTGGACCGGGCCGGAGCGGGTCAGGTGGAAGGTGTCCAGGCTCCGGCAGTTCATCAGGGCCCCGCCGCCCCAGCGGGAGACCCCGTCGTGCATACGCAGGGTTTTCAGGGCGGAACAGTTCAACAGCGCGTAGTCCCCCACGGCCCGCAAAGACTCCGGCAGGGTCAGGTCCTGAAGCCCACGGTTGTCCCACGCCGCTTCCTTCTCCGGAGGCCCACAGGTGACCAGGACGGCTTCGCCGCCCTCCTCCCGCTGCCGCTCCGGGGCCAGGGCCCGGTCCCCCAGGGCGGTGACCGGCAGGCCAAACAGCTGCTCCGGCAGGATGGCCTTGCGGTCCGGAGTTCCGGCCCGGAGGAGGGTGATCCCGGTTTCCTCCCGGCGGAGAACCAGCCTCCAGTTGCTCAAGCCGCTGAGCGTTTCCATAGGCGCGTTCACCTCCCGGTGTTTTCGAAATCATAGTATACCACAATCGGGAGAGATTTGGCTAGAGGCTTTCTAAAAGCATTCGTGGAAATAACGCATTCCCCGCCGCCCCGGGGTTTGCGCACGAAAGGCAAACACAAGGGCCCGTTCCAAACCGGAACGGGCCTTTGCCTCTATCTCACTCTACCCTCTCATAGGACTGTTCGAACGCCGACTTCGGGATGATGTACGCGTTCTGATGGTCGTCCTCCTGGCAGACCAGCCAGTCCCCGATCTCGCCCAGATGCCAGTCGCCCCACGCAAGGACCTCCAACCGGCAGTTCAGCGGAGCGGCCCAGACCCGGGGGGCGTCCTTGGCCACGCACTTTTTGGCGCAGGGAGCCAGGAGCACCGCCTCTTTTTTCCCGGCGTGGTATACCTTCGGCTGCCACAGCCACTCCCCGTCCATGGGGAACTCCTCGTCCGTCAGCTCGTAATTTCTCCGCAACTCCTCTTCCGTGATGTGAGAGACCTCGCGCTTCCCGTCGATCAGGATGCAGAGCTCGGGAGAGGCTTTCTGGATGATGTCTCCCTCCGGCGTACGGAGAAGGATCTCCGTCCCCTCCGGGAACAGGTCCATGGCCCGCACATAGCCCGCAAGGGCCTTCTTCTTGTGGTAAAGCTCCGCCTTCTCCTTGCAGAACTCCTCCGCCCGGGGGGCGAGACGCCGGAGCGGGGTGTGGAAATAGTCGGTCAGCCGCTGGAAAATCAGCTCTCCGGCGGTATAGAGCAGGCTGCCGTCCGGGCAGTTCTTCTCCAGCAGGGCCAGGGGCAGCCGGCCTGCGGCCTTGGTCCGGTCGCCGCCGCCGTCGTCCCCCATGTCCCGGACAAGCCAGTGCACCAGGTCGTCCGCCCGGTCCCTGCGCTTGCAGCAGCGCACGGAGACTTTGATACACCGTTCCCGCTCCAGCAGACAGTAGGCGACGCACACGGACAGCTCATGGACGTCCATCATCATGTCGCTGACGACGCCCAGCATATACGGCTCGGAGGTGTCCACCGGAGCCAGGGCGAAATGGTACTCCGGATGGTAGCGCAGATTCATGAAGGCGCTGCCCGCAGTCCGGAAGTCGTCCAGGGCCATATCCGCGCTCTGGAGCAGGAGCACGATGTCCCAATCGAACCGCAGGGCGTCCAGCATCTCCCGGTCCAGCTTCTCGGCGCCCTTGAACCTCTGGGTATCCATGTACAGGCCATAGTACAGCGCGGTGGACAGCAGGCGGTCCTCAATGGGGAACCCGGCCTTTTTCAGCATGGCCCAGATCACGGTGACGCAGGCGCTGCAGTCCATCCGCACCTCCTGCAGCTCCGGCAGGACCTCTCCCATATCCAGCTCGTGGTGGTCAATGACCGCCAGCGTCCGGCAGGGCAGCGCCGAAACGTTGCGCTGTCCGGCCCGGCAGTCCACCGTGATCAAAAGCTCCGCCTCGTCGTCCGTTCCCCGCACATGCTCCAGAGGGATGTTCAGCTTCTCGATCATCAGAAGCAGATTGTTTTTTGTGACTTTCCGCCCGCCGCTGTATACCAGCCGGGGAGACTTCCCCCGGCTCTCCAAGTAGTTCAGCAGCGCGTAGCCGCTGGCGATGGCGTCTGCGTCCGGGTCGTCATGGCATTGGATTACAATGTTTTCATAGTGCAGTAAATCCTCTAATGTCATCAAACCGTACCTCCTGGTCAACTTTTGGCGCCGTCTCAAACAACACCGTGTCTCTTTCATTCACAGCCGCGCAAGGGGTTTCTTCCTCTGTCCATGGCGGCTAACTCCTCCTATTATATCCGGCGTTTTTGCTTTTTTCAATACATACTTTTCAGGTTTTCCATCGCAGACCGCAAACCGGCGGCCGGGCGGGCCGGGCAGGCTCTTCAACGTTTGCGGGCGGCTGGTTTCCGTAATAGAGAAAGGTGGGGGAATGCGCGAATTGCCGGGCGGTGGCGCCAGTAAAAATGTGATATAACAACCCTCGGATTTGGAAAATAGGCGAAATAAACTGCAAAAGGCTCTGAAAACGCAGTTTTCAGAGCCTTTTCACCTGCGCCCGATTTTGATGCATACACCTGTCGATCGCGCGAGGAAGACCGCTCCATAGACGGCCTTTGGGGGCGCAGGTACCCGCTTTAGGGATGGGCTCGCCTTGGTCCCACGGATCGTAATTGGCGAGGCTTTTCTTTGAGTACATCCCTGTCTTTGATCTGTATTCATTGTCTTCGTTTCGCTTACTTAATCAGGAGGATTCATTGGGGATGGATCGGCGGTGTGATCTATATGTCAAACAGCGTTCCCGATATTGGAGCAGACCGCATGCTCCAGGTTTGTAACGGTGTCTCAACCGATTGCCGGAAAATCACCTCGGGGAAGCCGTCTGGCTGAAAGGCCATATCGGGGTTTACATCGGCGGCGGAAAAGTCATCAAGGTCGTTATGTATAGGGCGGGACTATCGATAAATGGTCCGATTTGGGAGTTTTCCCGGATAGGAGCGGAATACAGGGGCGATTGATAGCCGCCCCTGCATTATTTTTATATCACCCCTGCAAAGGTTTATGGGAAAATCGAAAAGTAGTAATGAAATGCGCGATTGGACGCGGTTGGACGCTTTCAGGCCTCTTGCATTTCGAGGGCGTTTCTGCTATATTGTTGGAAACAGGCAAGGGCCTTATTTTACGTCTGAACAGAGGGTATTCTTATGGCATCTGAATTGTACGAACAGTTTGACACGATTTTCGATTACTGCTTCCGGCTCTTCCAGAGCAAAAACGCCGATTACGGCCCTACCTGGCTGCTGTTCCGCCCTCAGTCGCTGAACGACGAGATTTGGAGAAAAGCCAAGCGTATCCGGACCCTGGAGGAAAAGCACGATCAGGCTTGCATCCCCGAGGGGCGGGACGTGGAATATGTGGGGATTATCAACTACTGCATCATGTTCCTGATGAAACTGGACCCCTCTTCCGGGATTCCCTCCGACGGGGAGATCATCGGCAATCTCTCGGTGTTTGATGAGATCGGCGGGGAGAGGCTCTATGAAGCTTACCGGGCGCAGAGGGAGATCGTGAAAGAGCTTCTGCTGAAAAAGAACACGGACTATGACGACGCTTGGAAAAGCATGTCGATCACGTCCATGACCGATCAGGTGATTATCCGCGTGTACCGGATTCGGAAGATTTTGGCGAACGCCGGGAAATGCTCTGTTTCGGAGGGCGTGATCGCACAGCTGCATGATATCATTAACTACTGCATTTTCGCGTTGATCAAGATGGACGCGAAGCTGCGCGGAAACGGTTGACGCAGCGGGCAAATCCATATTCCCTAAATCTGTAACATTTGATAACGCTTTCAGGGGGTGACTGTCCATGTTCACAGACAAAAGAAGCCGAAAAGTCGTCTTCCTTGCCCACTGCCTCCTGAACCAAAACGCCATCTCCGACGGCACCGCCGTCCATCCCGCGGCGTTCCGGGAGGTCGTCCGGCTCCTCCTGGACAACGACGTCGGCCTCGTCCAGATGCCCTGCCCGGAGCTCTGCTGCCTGGGCCTGGACCGTGGAGACCCCCGCGGGGTGGAACGTCCGGTGACGGTGGAAAACACCCGCATCCGCCGGGAGATGCAGAATCCCCCCGCCGCCCGGCGGCTGGAGGCCCTGGTCGACCAGGTGCTGTGGCAGATCGAGGAATACCACCGGCACGGCTTTGAAATCATCGGCCTCATCGGTGCCGACCGTTCCCCCAACTGCGGCGTGGAGACCACCTCGGACCACGATACGGAAATCCCGGGCCGGGGCCTGTTCATCGCCGCCCTCTCCCGGAGGCTGGAGGAGGAAGGGCTCTCCATCCCCATGATCGGCCTGAAAGGCGGCGGAGACGCCGCCGCCAAGGTCCAAACCTTGCTATAAACACTATCAGGAGGACGCCGCCCTATGCGAATGCGGAAAAAGAAAAACCTGATCCCCCGGATGGAGCGCTGCGGCGATCGTCTGATCCGGGACCCCTACGACCACGCCGGCCATTGGCGGGAGCTGATGCTCCAATGCCGGGAGCTGCGGCTGGAGCTGGGCTGCGGCAAGGGCCGCTTTACCGCCGGAACCGCCGCCGCAGAGCCGGACGTGCTGTTCCTGGCGGTGGAGATGGTGCCGGACGCCATGGTGGTGGCCATGGAGCGCTGCGTCAACGCCGGGCTCACCAACGTCTTCTTCCTCAGCGCCAACGCGGACCAGCTGCCCTATTTCTTCGCCCCCGGCGAGGTGGACCGCATCTATATCAACTTCTGCGACCCCTGGCCCAGCGGGCGGCACGCCAAGCG